>NZ_JBQSVL010000017.1:0-55153 GCF_052376215.1 Psychrobacter sp. AOP7-B1-24 | reverse complement strand
AAAAAACAATATAAAGTGGTTATGGTAAAAACGATATAGCGTTAACGTATGTTATTTTTTACGATAAATCTTCCAAACACCATTATCGGCAAGTGGATTGTTATAAGCGTCATTACGGCGCTTACGCGGAGTCTGTCTGCTATCGACTATTTTAAAGTCAGGTAGAGCATGGACGATGAGACCAGTACGATAAAAGCGTACCCGTTCAGGCTCTAGCATTTCACTTTTGTTATCGCGGCAAAATACATAAGCACGTAAATCAATAAACTCACGGTGTGCCACTAAGCGTGCCTCATCATCGTTGTCAAACACGGCGGACATACGTGCGATTTCTTCAGCGCTATAATCACCGCACTTATCAGTCAGAGCCCCGACTGAGCCAAAGCTTTTAGATTCTTTGGCACGGGTCTTGGTTAAATGTAATCTTTGAACATGATAGATAAACTGCGGTATCTCAAGGCTAGCTGGTAGCGGTAGATAGTCAGGCGGTAAGTTGGCTGCAGGGTAAAACACCATCGCGCGCTCAAGCAGTGTTTGCCAGCGTTGCTCGTAAGTCTGCACTTCTGCCAAGTTGCCTTCATAAATAGGCATATCGCGAATTTGGCGCAAAATATCAGGTGGAAATTGCTCATTACGAAAGCTGGCAATATCTTCTTGCAGCGTTGAGAGTAAAACTTTGGCGTGTTTTTTGCCGTCTTTTGAAGTAGGATCATCGATATAGTCGGGAGCGACAAAAGGTGCTGAGCGTCTAGACATGGTATCAGGTCATTAGTTGAGCGTGAATAAGGTTTGTGAAGTATAAGTATACAGATTTTACATTAAAAATATGTTGGTAAACTTAGATTTTTTATTGTTTTTGACATGCTTTTACATTGATAAAGGTTAACGTGATATGAGTTCATTGAAAAGAAACGGGATTCACTTTCACTGATTATAAGCCATGAACTATGAGTGTGCATGATTGCGGTTTGTCTTAGCTGTTAATGGCTTTGACTATAGCTAGTAATAGTCATTAATGCTTGTTTTGGACGGAGTTGTCTTAGAAGCAACTGTTTTGAGATTTTAGATTACCAACCAACTGGGTCAATGTCTAAAGTGAGCTTGAGGTATTTGGCGCTTGGCAAGGCAAGCACTGGTTGCCACCATTGGTTTAATACATGGTGTAGTTGCCTGCGCTCTTTGGCTAACAGTAGCAACTGAACATGATAGCGGCTGTTCTTTTTACTCATTGGTGCATCGATCGGACCCAGTACAGCTAGGCTGTGTGCATTTGGTAGAATGCTAATCGCATCTTTG
Organism: Psychrobacter sp. AOP7-B1-24; assembly: GCF_052376215.1. Lineage (NCBI taxonomy): Bacteria > Pseudomonadati > Pseudomonadota > Gammaproteobacteria > Moraxellales > Moraxellaceae > Psychrobacter > Psychrobacter sp. AOP7-B1-24. Next base: position 53,857 of record NZ_JBQSVL010000017.1, on the reverse strand, counting down.
AGCGCTTGGGTCGTGGCTGCAAGGGTTTTGCCTTCACAGCGTATCAATGCGGCATGAGTATGAGGTGGTAAGCCCATCATTTTACGCTCTTGCAGCAATTCACGAGCAAAGGATAGGTATCCGTCTTTTACCAGCTTTAACAATAGCTCATTATCAGGCTGTAAGGTTTGAATCAGTACTTGCCCAGACTTATCACCACGTCCAGCGCGTCCCGCTACTTGGATCATAAGCTGTGCTGTATGCTCAGGTGAGCGAAAATCTGATGACAAAAATCCGCGATCAGCGTTAGGCAAACAAACGAGTGTGACGTTGGGAAAGTGATGACCTTTTGCGACCATTTGCGTGCCGACTAGGATGGCAGGCTTGCCTTCATTGATGCGTTGATAGATATTTTCCCAGCTGTCTTTACGCCGAGTGGTATCGCGATCTATCTGAATAATAGGGTACAGCTCTTTACTGGTTTGTGGATTGGCAAAAATAGCGTGTAGGTTTTCGCTTAGCCTTGTTGTGCCTATCCCTTTGGCATCGAGATTCTGACTGCCACAATCAGGACAAACCGTTGGAATATAGGACTGCCAGTCGCAGTGGTGACATTTTAAATAAGAGTTGCTGACGTAAGTATTATGTTGAGACTGGCTATTATAATGAACGGTCAAATGAGCATCACAGCGCGGACAATCTGCTTGCCAACCGCAGGCCTCACATAATAAGACAGGCGCATAGCCGCGACGGTTTAAAAATATCAATACCTGATTGCCTGCTTCTAGCGTTTCTCGAATCGCGCCAATTAAGGTATCGGTTAGACCAGTGTCATAGCGTGCGCCATCGTCTTGTGTCTGCTGATGGGTGCTTTGTAGGCGGGCATCAATAAGTTGCATGGTGGCAGGATTGGCATTACCTGGGCGGGTCAGTAATTGGCATTCCACGAGCTTACCGTCATCAACCAGTTTTAGATGTTCGAGAGAAGGGGTAGCCGTACCAAGGACGACAGGAATATTGGCTTGTAGCCCGCGATACAGTGCAACGTCAGCGGCATGATAACGCAAAGTATCTTGCTGTTTATAAGAGCCATCATGTGCTTCATCGACTACGATTAGCCCTAAATTTGCGAAAGGGTATAGCACTGATGAGCGTGTACCAATGATGATTTGTGCATGACCGGTGCGGCAGTCTTGCCACCCTTGTAAACGATGAGTATTGTTCATGCCTGAATGTAGCAAAACAATGTGTGCTGAAAATCGACTGGCAAAACGTGCACGAGTCTGTGGTGTTAATCCGATCTCTGGCACTAAAATTAAGACTTGCTTACCAGCTTCTAATACTGCCTGCATCGCCTGTAGGTAAACCTCAGTCTTGCCGCTACCAGTAATACCGTTCAGTAAAAATCCAGTATACCGATCAGATTTATGTGCAGCGACAATGGCTTCAACGGCACGCTTTTGCTCATCGTTGAGGTCAAGTGGCATTTTTGCGAGTTTGACAGGTGAAGGGCTTTGTTTTGGTTCAATGTAGCGCTCGATTAATCCTTTTTCTTCCAATGTCTTCAAAAAGCTACGCTGCATCCCCTCCAGTAATAAAACGTCTTCACTTGCGCCGCGCTCACCATGCAGTTTGAGCATATCAAATTGCTGTTTCTGCTTTTTTGCATTGGTACGAAAGTCTTTATCACTGACATGCGGTAAAATTCGCCAATGTGTAATCAGCAAATCTAATGGTTTGCCCTGACGAACGAGAGTAGGCAAGATGACCGCGAAAACGTCACCAAGAGGATAATGGTAATAACGCGATAGCCAAGCAGCGAGCTTGAGCATGTTGTTATCTAAAGTCGGTTCAGCATCCAAGCATTTATTTATGGGTTTGAGCTTATTAAGTGGCACGCTGCTATCAGCTTCAGAAATATGAGCAATCACAATACCGATTAAAGTTTGACGACCGAATGATACTTCGACGCGACTACCAAGGGGTGGCATTGGAAAAGGTGTAGCATTTGGCAACGTATGGGTATCTGCTGGCAGGCTATAATCAAATACCCGATAGAGGGGCACAGGCAGAGCAACTTGTACCAACATAGAATACCTCTATAGCTTATCAATGGTTGAATAATATACTGGTGAGAATGGTAAAAGTAAGTGCAAAATAAATGCAATGACGAAGCGAAAGTGATGAATCATAAGTAATGAAGCGTAAGTGATGAAGTATGATAGCAATAAGCCCAAATAACTATATTTGGGCTTAATTTGGGCTTATTTTAAAATGGGCTTAGGTACTTAAGGTCTTTCGAAGTTAAGTACTGTCATTTATTATTACTATTCAATGTATAAGATAGACTCAATCTCGACCACACCACCTTTAGGTAATGCTGCTACTTGGACGGCAGCACGGGCAGGATACGGCTCGCTTAAATTAGCAACGAATACTTCGTTCAATACCGCAAAATCACTCAAATCAGTTAACGACACATTGAATTTCACCACGTCATTTAAACTGCCACCCGCGGCTTCACAGATCGCTTTGATGTTTTCAAAGACTTGTTCTGCTTGAGCTTTAAAGCCTTCTTTTAGCTCCATTGTATCAGGATCAAAGCCCAATTGACCTGAAATATAAACAGTATTGCCAACTTTTACCGCTTGTGAATATGTACCAACGGCAGCAGGCGCTTTATCAGTTTGAATAGTTTGACGAGTCATATTTTTTCCTTTTTATACTTTTCTGGTTTGGTAGATAATTGCATATCATCATTTAGCAAAATCTAAATTTACCTATGCAAATGATAGTAGGCATCAATTTTTTGTATCAAAAATTAAGTGAATCAGTTTATCATTATTTTTACGTTTTCTAAAATTGCCACATCAAATATTAATCACTTTATTAAGTGGTGATTGATGATCAACCATAGTGATTACTATAGTTGATATAAACGCATGATATTAGGAAAGCCAAGTAATGAACGCAGCTCTCGGATACCTTGTGCTAAATGATTGCGACTACGGACAATAATATGGATGATAGTATCACTATTTCGGACATCGACGGCTTCAATACCCATATTCAATTGACGTAAATGATAAATAACTTCAGTAATTTGTTCGTCGCTGAGGGCGATAGATAGCTTCAAATAAGCGTGAAAGCGAATTTTTCCAGTGTTTTTTATATCGTATTCATCTGGGCTGCCTTGTTTGACTGCTTCATCACTGCGCCAGCGTAGCTGAATTACCTGATAAGGATTGTCTTTACGAATCTCATCTAAGGAGAAGCATTTGTGTCGATGTACGACCAAGCCATGACGTGATAAGTGACCTACGATAGGGTCGCCATAAATGGGGTGGCAACAGTTGGCAAAGTCTAGTTCTACTCCAGATGTGTTAACGATTAATTGTTGCGGCTGAGTCATATCATCGCTATATTCTTGCGCTTGCAAATCACGCACCTCATCGCTGAATAAGCGAGTCACTATGAGTTGTGGTAGTAGTGTGCCAGAACTTATTTGCTCAAACAGTGACTCTTTTTCTGTTAGTCCACGCCACTTGGTTAGGTTTTCCCAGTCACTATCTGTTAAATCATCCAGATTTTTCTGATATGTTTTTAGTGCGCGAGCTAATGCTTGTTTACCATGCTGCTGTTTGTCTGCAGCAGACAAATCTTTGAACCATCGTAGAATTTCTTCACGGGCTTTGTTAGTCACTACAAATCCTAGCCATTCCGCTTTGGGTTCTGAGTGTTTATCAACTTCAATTTCGACAAGCTGCCCATTTTTTACGACTGTTCCAAGTTTGGCTGTTTTGCCCTCGATATTAGCACCAACAGCTACATTGCCGACCATAGGCCCAACGGCATAAGCGAAATCTAGAGCGGTTGCACCTTGTGGTAGTTCATAAGCACGACCCTTGGGGCTATAACAGATTATTTTACTAGAATGTAGGTAATCCATGAGTTCATTAATCGTAGCGACGGCTGCAGAAAAATCGGGGCTCTGTTCATTTAAGTTGTCTTCATCGACCAAATCTTTCATATTACGCAAGGAGGCTTGAATGACGGATTGACTGACATCGGAGGCGTGCTCTGCACCAATAACGCCGAGCCTTGCTGCGCTTTGCATTTGCTTGGTTAAAATAGTTACTTTGACCACATCGTTATCACGCTCATAGATTAGTGTCAGCGATTGATTTCCACCGGGTAGCGGCCGACGAATATTATCAGCAATATGTGTATCATCAATCTGATACTTTTTGATCAAATAATAAGCCAATTTGTCACAGGCATCGACATTATCTAAGACAATTTCAAAAGCATAATGACGTAGTAGCGTATTGATTTCTCCACGATTGCGGAAGAACTGACGGTATATCACCACGCGATTGTCCAAGACAGTGACCAGTCCATTCAATCCTAAATTATTGAGCACAATACTCAAGTAGCGATGAATAGCTTCTCTTTGAAAGTTACGTCCTAGACCATGTTGCAGTAACTTATCAGACAGTTTGTTGTACATTTCAGAGTCAAGATTGCGATAACAAAGTACTTCAATATAGTCAGCAATGTCATTGAGACCCATTAAACGCGCAAATGGTACATAAAAATCCAATGTTTCTTGTGCAGTGGTACGCTGTTTTTCGGGACGCACCGCATCAAGTGTGGACATATTATGTAAGCGATCAGCAAGCTTGATAATTAGCACACGTGGATCAGCAAGTGTGGCTGTCAAAATCTTATGAAAAGTAGCAGCTTTATTTTGTTGTTTATTGTGTGAGGATGATCTTAGCTTGGTCACACCGTCGACCAATCTGGCCACTACTTTGCCATAGCGCTGCTCAACTTGTTCGTCGCTTACTTCAGTATCTTCGACGGTATCATGCAAAATGGCGGCAATGATAGTATCTCGATCTAATCGAAAACCTGCTAGTATCTCAGCGACTGCAATCGGATGAGTAATATAAGGTTCCCCTGATTTGCGCTTGTCTTTAATATGCGCAATGTCACCGAACTCACAGGCATCAATAATGTCACAGCGTTCAGCGGCAGTGAGGTAACCTACTGAACGTAGCAAGTTGTATTGAGCGTCATCGACTAAGTGATGACTGAGTTTGGGTAAGGTTTGACTCATAAAGTAACGATCCTATTTTTCATTACCTATTTGCCTGACTGTCTATCGAGGTAAATGGTGACTGGGTGAGTGCTGGAATACTAAAAAATATTGAGAAAAATCTAAAAATGAATGGGTAATCTTCTAATTAATCGTAAATCACATTTAATGTCAACCGCTAAGCGAGTCGTGGCGATAAAAATTTAGAAATTCTATGTGAATGTTAGATTACGAAGTATTCATAATGATTAAAACAGCTCAAGTGCTATCGTTATAATAATAAAAACCACAGACTATGCTGTGGTTTTTATTATTAGGATATTATCACTATATCTTATCTTAGCAAGTCATTCGTTAAAAGCTATGATCGCCTGATAGCGCTAAATCTAGTGAACTGGTCGCAAAGTTATGCTCTGGCTGATTGAGAATATCGCGAGTGATTTTACCAGCCGCAATTTCACGTAATGCCAATACAGTAGGCTTGTCGTTATCAACGTCAACCATTGGCTCAGCGATACCTTTGGCCAACTGACGTGCGCGTTTGCTTGCCACCAAAATCAACTCAAAGCGATTATCAACATTATCCAAACAATCTTCAATCGTCACTCGTGCCATAAATAGCTACCTCGGTTGTTTTTATTAGTGACGGACTTTGCCCGCCACTCAATAAAAATAATATCAAAAATATAAAGGGGGATAGCTGGACATTATAGCATTTTTTGCTCAAGCGCGTAGTTGCTTTTTATATCGATGCGTCCAATTAGTAGGTAATTCGATTTTAGTGCTCGTTTTTCGCATCTGTTTGATTACCGAGTAAATTGCTAATAGTACGATGATAACGCTGCTGTTGACGTTTTAGTGTTTGTCTATCAGCCACGATGATAGCTTTTAACTCCGTCAGAGCCACTTCAAAATTGTCATTAATAATTACAAAGTCAGCGTTCACATACTGCGACATCTCATTCACTGAACCTGCCAAACGCTGCTCAATAACCTCTATACTATCTTGTGCACGAGTTGATAAACGTTGACGTAAAGTGGCAATACTTGGCGGTAGAATAAAAACCATTGTGGCGTCCGTAAATATTGTTTTGACTTGTAATGCACCTTGCCAGTCAATTTCTAAAATGACATCAACCCCTGCCTCTAATTGTGTACGTACGCTTTGTTCGGAAGTACCGTAATAATTACCAAAAACTTCGGCATGCTCTAAAAATTTATTCTCAGCAATGGCGTTTTTAAACGTGTGTATATCGGTAAAGTGATAGTGATGACCATCAATCTCGCCAGGACGCGGTGAACGCGTTGTGTGAGAGACGCTGACGGTTAAGTCATTGGTGGTGGCAAGTAGTTGCTTTACCAGTGAGGTTTTACCTGTACCAGAGGCGGCGGTAATAATAAACAATGAACCTGTCATACAATTTGTCCTAATGGAATGTGTTCTGATAGAAATTAAAGGCTGGTAAAAAGAAAAATCGCCATCATACAGGGCAATAGAAATCATGGTGAATATGTCATGATAAACTGCTTTTGTGGCTTTTATTTTAATTGAAGCTGCTCTTACAAAGTGCTATTGGCGTATCAGTGACTGTGTAGATTACTGACTTTAGCACACTGCTATTTTCAAGAGTAATGAAAGAAAATTATGCTAAAGTAGCATAATAGATTCATCTCAATGTTTGAATTGAAGCTTTTAAAATAAGCTTTAACTATAAATTATCTAATGATAGGCCTTTTTATGCAAATTTATCTTGCCAATCCACGTGGGTTTTGTGCTGGTGTGGATCGAGCGATTGCAATTGTGAACGAAGCATTGACACGCTTTGAGCCACCTATTTATGTCCGTCATGAGGTGGTACATAATAAATTTGTCGTCTCTGACTTGGCCAATCGTGGTGCCGTCTTTGTTGAAGAGCTTGACGAAGTGCCAGATGGTTCAATCGTCATTTTTTCCGCTCATGGAGTATCAAAGGCGGTCGAAGATGAGGCAGAGCGTCGTGATTTGACGGTATTTGATGCGACATGTCCTTTGGTTACTAAAGTGCATATTGAAGTGGCTAAGTTTGCACAAGAGGGGATGGATGCGGTACTGATTGGTCATGCTGGGCATCCGGAAGTCGAGGGCACCATGGGACGCTTTAATCGCCGTCATGGTGGACATATTCATTTGGTCGAAAATGAAAGCGATGTTGCCGCATTGACCGTGCAAAACGATGAGCGCTTAGCTTTTGTCACGCAAACGACAATGTCTATGGATGATACAGCACGTGTCATTGATGCATTACGTGACAAATTTCCTAGTATCCAAGGTCCACGTAAAGATGATATTTGCTACGCCACTCAAAACCGTCAAGATGCGGTAAAAGATTTGGCCAGTCGCTGTGAAGTGGTTTTAGTCGTTGGTTCACCAAATTCATCAAACTCTAATCGTCTGCGTGAGTTAGCAGAGCGTATGGATTGTCGCGCTTACTTGATTGACAATGCCCGTGAAATGGATAGCAGTTGGTTGGATGGCGTGCAGAGTATTGGTGTGACTGCTGGTGCATCAGCACCTGAAGTATTGATTCAAGAAGTACTACAGCAGCTACAAGACTGGGGTGGTGATTTACCTAGCGAGCTGTCAGGTATTGAGGAGAATGTGACGTTCAGTCTGCCTAAAGCATTGCGTATCCCGATTACTGAAGTGGGTAAGTAGGATCAGATATAAGATTTTAGGGTGTGTTGTTTATTGGCAGTGTTTGATACTGTAAATCTCACCATCTAAATGATGACATACCTTAACAAAAATCAGCTATTATAAAAGTTGTTGACCAAAAACAACCTAATATCTATGAGCAAAGTAGAATGAAAAAGCAAAAAAGTAGATTTGTTTTAGCAAGTGCGACTCTGACTGAAGTTAATCAGCAATTAAAAATGAATATGTTGGTGACTGTGGTAGTGATACTTGTGCTGTTTATGAACATGATGAAGTTTATGGCAGAAAAAACGTTTTTTTATGCAGCTCTAGTGGTATTGATGGTTGTTTTATTATTTTTCATAAGAAAGGCTCGTAATATTCTCATAATAAGAAAGCAAGAGTTGACGCAATAAAATAAAAAGTACGAAATATAGGACAGTTATGGCAGCTTATTACCAATTTATCAAACGTGAACAGCAGGACGATGGTGTCACTGTTGCTTATTATAAGCCAACTGAGCATGCACAAGGTGCTTGGAATGAGCATGAGCAACACATGGCACCAGCAACAGGCTTGCTTACCGCTGAGCTAACGGGCTATGTCCCGCAAGCAAATACCCGTGTTGCTCGTATCAGCCTTGATATTTTAGGGCTGATACCGCTTGATGATTTTACCATTACCACGCGTTGTATTCGTCCAGGCAAGACGATTGAGCTTATTGAGGCGGTAATGAGCAGTCGTGGCCGTGACGCTATCATTGCTCGCGCGTGGCGACTCATGACTCAAGACACCAGCTCGATAGCAGGAATTGAAGATCGAAAAGCCAAACACAAACCTGAAGACTTGCCAGTTTGGAATGATATGCAAGGCTGGCCGGGCGGTTTTATTGAGAGTGTGCGCTTAGTTGCTGACCCTGAGCGTCGACCTGGTAAAGGCATGGTATGGATAACCAATGATGTAGAAATGGTAGAGGGCCAGCTTACTGATGATATGGTGCATTTAGTGGGTATGGTTGATACTGCCAATGGTGTTGTACCGCGACTCGGTCTCGGTTTATCAGGGTTAGAGTGGATGTTTCCTAATACTGATTTACAAATTCACATGCATCGTGTGCCGAAAGGCCGTTGGCTCGGTATCGAAGCGGTACAACAGTACGGCGATGATGGCATAGGGCTTACCAGTGCCGTATTGCATGATGTACATGGGCCTTTTGGGCGTAGTGAGCAAATTCTGACCATTCGTCCGATGCCTCGCTAGTTTTTAACCTTCTCTATTGTTTGGTAAAACAAAACAAAAATATATAGTTAATTTATTTTACAAATATATAGTAATCGGTTGTAATGGTTCTAACAAAACAATGTTATTGCACTTAAAGGTTATTATGAAAACAGATAGTCGTTTTTCGAAAAAATTTACTACTCTTCTGGATATATTGATAGAAGCTTATTCAGAATAGGTTTTGTACTTTAAATGATTTACTATCCAAAGGAGAAGGCCCGTGAGCGATAAAAAATGTCCATACGCACCTACACAGTTAACAATGGGTAATGGTGCACCAGTTGCTGATAATCAAAACAGCATGACCGCAGGTAAGCGCGGACCCTTATTGGCGCAAGATATTTGGCTAAATGAGAAGCTAGGTAACTTTGTTCGTGAGGTTATCCCAGAGCGTCGTATGCATGCCAAAGGTTCTGGTGCATTTGGTACGTTTACTGTGACCAATGACATCAGTCAATATACTCGAGCCAAAATATTCAGTGAAGTGGGCAAGCAGACCGAGATGTTTGCGCGCTTCAGTACAGTTGCAGGTGAGCGTGGTGCTGCTGATGCTGAGCGTGATATTCGTGGCTTTGCGCTAAAATTTTATACAGAAGAGGGCAACTGGGATTTGGTAGGTAATAACACACCAGTATTCTTCTTACGCGATCCACGTAAGTTTCCAGATTTAAACAAAGCCGTAAAACGTGATCCACGTACCAATATGCGCTCGGCGACCAACAACTGGGACTTTTGGACTTTATTACCAGAATCCTTTCATCAGGTTACCGTGGTAATGAGTGATCGTGGTATCCCCGCCTCATATAGAAACATGCATGGTTTTGGCTCGCATACTTATAGCTTTTGGAATGAAGCCAACGAGCGTTTTTGGGTTAAGTTTCATTTTCGTACTCAGCAAGGCATCAAAAATTTGACCGATGCTGAAGCAGCCGAAGTCGTTGCTATGGACCGTGAAAGCAATCAAAAAGACTTATATGATGCCATTGAAAATAGTGATTTTCCAAAATGGAAGCTCTATGTGCAAATCATGCCAGAAGCTGAGGCTGATACCGTTCCTTATCATCCATTTGATTTGACTAAGGTATGGCCAAAAGGTGATTATCCTTTGATAGAGGTTGGTGAGTTTGAATTGAACAAAAACGCTGATAACTATTTTGTTGATGTTGAGCAAGCAGCATTCGCACCAAGTAATTTGGTGCCGGGTATCAGTGTCTCACCAGATAAGATGCTACAAAATCGTTTGATTAACTATGCCGATGCCCAGCGTTATCGTGTTGGTGTTAATCATCAGCAGATTCCTGTCAATAAACCACGCTGCCCAGTGATGAGCAATCACCGTGATGGTCAAGGACGTGTCGATAATAATTATGGTAGTCGTCCACACTATGAGCCAAATAGTTTTAGCCAATGGCAGGAGCAGCCAGATTATGCTGAGCCACCATTGAAAATTGATGGTGATGCAGCACACTATGATTTTCGTGAAGATGATAGCGACTACTTTAGCCAACCCCGTGCGTTATTCAATTTAATGAGTGCTGAGCAGCAGCAAGTATTATTTGAAAATACCGCAAGAAATATGGCTGGCGTACCTGACTTTATTCAGTATCGTCACATTCGTAATTGTAATTGGTGTGACCCTGCTTATGGTGAAGGTGTGGCTAAAGCATTAAGGTTAAGCGTTGAAGATGCAATGGCAGCTCGTGACTCAGATCCAGCGCGTCACCTTGCTAGCTGTTTATAATTAATAGGTACCATACGTACGTATTGTACGAAAGCCATTAATCTTTTGATTTTCAATATAATGACACCACCTTAGGGAACTAGGGTGGTGTTTTTTATTGAATAAATGTTTTTAGCTTGAAATTTTCACCTATGCCCCTATTAGTATAAACAGCTTAATAGTATTTAACGCTAGAGCGGTTTTGATATTATTAGAGCCTTTTTGATGTGTTTTACTGTTACTTATAATAAGTTTTTAATGGAATTTAAAGGAGTGTTTTATGAGTGAAGCAACTCAAGCCGATGGCCTAAACCCTGAATTAAAAAAACATACATTTGAAGCAGAAGTAGCGCAGTTGCTACACTTAGTGACGCATTCGCTATATTCTAATGCGGATATATTTGTGCGTGAGTTGGTCTCAAACGCCTCGGATGCTTGCGATAAATTGCGTTTTGAAGCAAATAATGACGATAGCCTGTATGAAGATGATGGCGAGCTAAAAATTCGTATCGATCTTGATGAAGAGGCGAAAACCATTACCTTTACCGATAATGGTATTGGTATGAATGAAACAGATGCTATTGAAAATTTAGGGACAATTGCTAAGTCAGGTACCAAAGCATTTTTGGATAAATTATCTGAATCACAAAAGCAAGATGGTCAGTTAATTGGACAGTTCGGTGTGGGTTTCTACTCAGGATTTATCGTAGCGGATACGATTAGCGTTGAATCACGCAAAGCTGGAGAGCCTGCTGACAAGGGTGTACGCTGGGTATCAGACGGTACAGGTAGCTTTACAGTAGAACCTATCACAAAGGTCGCTCGCGGCACTGCCATCACTTTGCATCTCAAAGAAGAGTACTCTGAAGGTGAAGACAGCTACTTAGATCGTGGTAAAATTAAGCGTTTAGTCAATAAATACTCAGATCACATCAGCTTGCCGATTCAAATGCGTAAAGAAATCTGGCAAGAAGACGTAAAAGAAGATGAGAACGATGACACGCCGGCTAGTGGTGAGATGGTATTGACTGATGAATGGGAAACCATCAACAAAGCCAGTGCATTATGGACACGTTCAGCATCTGAGATTGAAGATGATGAGTATGTTGATTTTTATAAAAACATCTCGTATGACATGGATGCACCGCTTACTTGGACGCACAACCGTGTTGAAGGTCGTGTTCAGTACACTCAATTGTTATATATCCCCAAAAAAGCACCAGCGGACTTGTATACTCGCGAACAGCAACATGGTCTGAAATTGTATGTTAAGCGTGTCTTTATTATGGATGAAGCCGAGCAGCTCCTGCCGATGTATCTACGCTTCGTCAAAGGTGTTATCGACTCAGCCGACTTACCATTGAACGTTAGCCGTGAGCTACTACAAGAGTCACGTGATGTAAAATCTATTCGTGATGGTAACGCTCGTCGTATTCTGACGACATTGGCAAGTTTGGCCAATAGCGAAGACAGCGATAAGCAAGAGAAGTTTGCTCAGTTCTATGCTGAGTTTGGTGATGTCATCAAAGAAGGTTTAGGCGAAGACATGGGCAATCAAGAACGTATTGCCAAGTTGCTTCGTTATGCGACGAGTACAAGTGACAAAGTTGAAACTAGCTTTGAAGACTACAAAGGTCGCATGAAAGAAGGCCAAAAAGCCATCTATTATCTAACAGCTGATAATTTGGCAGCGGCAAAGAACAGCCCTCAGTTAGAGTTGTTCAAAAAGAAAGGCATCGAAGTTATCTTGATGACCAGTCGTGTTGATGAATGGGCAATGAATTTCTTGACCTCATTTGATGAAACACCGCTACAAAACATCGCCAAAGGTGCAGTGGATTTAGGTGATTTGCAAGATGAAGCTGAAAAAGCAGAGGCTGAAAAAGCAGAAGAAAGCTTAAAGCCGGTGGTTGATAAGCTAAAATCTGCTCTAGGCGAACGAGCTAAAGATGTAAAAGTATCCACTCGTTTGGTTGATAGCCCAGCTTGTTTGGTTGTGGGTGAGGGTGAGGGTGAGTTATCACCACAGATGATCCAAATGCTGAAACAGATGGGACAAGATGTACCGGAGAGCAAGCCAACGCTCGAAGTAAACCCTGAGCACCCATTAATCAAAAAACTTGAAAGTAGCGAGCAATTTGATGACTTGGCTCAAGTGATTTTTGATCAAGCATTATTAGCAGATGGTGGTCAACTAGATGATCCAGCGGCTTATCTAAAACGTGTTAATGAGCTATTGATGAAATAATGGTTATTATTTCATCAAAAAAGAGGTCTTGCTTGCAAGACCTCTTTTTTATTTTTAATTTGCATATGAGTAATTTTACAAATCAGTCTTATCCTCTAGACTAACAATCCGTTACAATTAAGATAGATTAGCAAGCTAGACTGTTAGTCCTAGTTTTCAGTTTTTGCTTTTCACCTCTTATAATCATTTCATAGTGAATTAAATATAAAATTGCTGTCCATCTGCCTCGTTGCAAAGTCAATAAACGATGTCAGATGATACAAATAGTAAAACACTTATCATTGACTCACTTTATTTTTCTCGGCTGGTTAGAGGTCTAAGTCTTTGTCACTTACGTCGTTAAAAACCGTATCGCTTCAGCGCTTTTCGCTCAACTTCGCTGCCAATATTATTGCCACTTTGTGGATGTTGGTAGGGTCAACCCGTGCGTTTTCTTGGGTCAAACCCACTTTTATGCAGTTTGCCATTTTTGCCTTGTTGGCACTTGGTAGCAATGTATTATTTTCTTGGTTGGCTGCTGAATACGGCAGTACCTTCAATGAGCAAGGGTTGGTCAGCTATTTAATATGGCCGATGATTATTCTATTAAGCGGTATCATTCTGGCACGGCGTGCTGGTAATCAAGCCTTGGTTTTTGTACCCGTGGTATTGTGGTTGGTCGCTGACACACTGTCCGCGCTATTACAAAGTTTAGTGCAGTACTTTGGTAGTCATAATTGGTTGCCGGAGTGGAGCTATTCATTTTTACCGGTCTTATTCTTAGTGCTGTTCTTATGGCAGACGTTGGCATTGATGTGGATTTTCTTTCATCGCTTTCGTATTCCGTGGTGGGAGCGTATCATTATATTGGTGGGAGCCATTGCGCTTTTGACGATTTGGCAGCGTAACGTTGCTGATCAGCCAATATTTAAGCAGATTCCTATAGAGCCTGTCCTAGAAGAAGCGGCACTATACGAGCAGCCGCGCTTGCTACAGCAGGCATTGGATAGTATCGATCCTAGTGTGTTGGGCAAAACGGACTGGTACTTTATGGGTGTTGCAGGATTCTCTGGTCAAAACGTTTTCCGTTCTGAAATTAACAGAGTACGTGAGTTATTTGATGTGCGTTTTGGTACCAGTGGGCACTCTCTGTCATTGATCAATAATGACTATAGTTGGATGGATGAGCCGATAGCGACTAAGACCAGTATTTTACGTGGCTTAAAAAGAATCGGTCAGCAGATGGATGCTGATGAAGATGTGTTGTTTCTCACATTATCTTCACACGGTAATGAAAATATCGTACAACTGGCAAATCCACCACTAGCCATGGACAATTTAGATGCATCATGGCTGCGTGAGGCACTGGATGATTCAGGTATTCGTTGGCGAGTGATTGTGGTATCTGCCTGTTATTCAGGTTCTTTTATCGATGAGCTGGCATCGCCGACCACAGTGGTGATTACGGCATCAGCTGCTGATAAAGCTTCATTTGGCTGTACTAATACGGCAGAGATGACGTATTTCGGGCAAGCGTTTTTTGCGGAGAGTCTACGAGACAATACCAGTTTTGAATCTGCCTTTAAAGATGCTCGTTTACGTGTCAGTGAGAAAGAAAATGTGATGGGTTTTGAACCATCAGACCCGCAGATGGTGATTGGTAGTCTTATGCAGACGGCCTTACCCGCGTTTGAACGAGTACTATTTGATAAAGCACGACCATCAGTTGCTAGCATCACTGAGGACTCCAATACGACTGTTATTCCTATCGGGGATAATAATGAGGTGAGTCCGCCAATGGTGACGACAGTCATAACCACGGAATAAGTATCTGCTATTCATTTATAAGGGATGACATTATAGAGGCTTTTTGATAGAAGCTTTTATAAGTCATCATGTGTTTTTCTTTAGATAAAAGGAGCGTTACTCATGAATCATTCTTACAATCACAGTTTGTCTGCCAATTCACAACTCACTCAAAAAAGTGTGAATCGCTGTTTTGATGGAGAGCAACATTATTACAGCCATCAATCGACAACGACTAAAACGCCAATGACGTTCAGTATTTATCTACCGGACGAAGCGCTTGCTGGCCGTCTTTGTCCAGCGGTTTTATATCTCTCAGGTCTGACTTGCAATGCTGATAATGTTACGCACAAAGCGCATTTTCAACAAAAATGTAGTGATCTTGGCATGATACTGATCGCACCTGATACCTCTCCTCGTAGTAGTGAAGGCAATGATGTGGCCAACGATGAGCGTTATTTTGTTGGACAAGGCGCTAGTTACTATGTTGATGCCACGCAAGCACCTTGGGCAGAGAGCTTTAACATGCAAAGTTATATCGTCGATGAGCTATATGATTTGTTACGTTCAGAGTTCCCGATTCACAGTATCGGTATCACAGGACACTCTATGGGTGGTCATGGCGCATTATTATTAGGTTTTAAGTTTCCGGGAAAATTTGTCAGTGTCTCAGCATTATCACCAATATGTGCCGCCAGTGAGTCAGCGTGGGGAGAGGCTGCTTATACAGAGTATTTTGGTGCGGATAAATCACTATGGTTACAAGCAGATGCTTCAAAGGTGATTGAAAAGGTCGGTCAGCAGTATTCGAGTATTTTGGTCGATCAAGGTGCTGCTGACAATTTTTTGGCAGAAGGTCAACTGCAAACTGCTAAATTGCAACAAGCTTGTGAAAAAGTCAAACAGCCCTTAACCCTACGCTATCAGGCGGGTCACGATCATAGTTATTACTTTATTCAGAGCATTATTGATGATCATATCGAACATCATTGGCGCAAGGCTCAACTTAGTTAGGCGATGATGTCGAGCTGTTTTCGCTAGTCTGTTAGAACCAGAACAGAATACTTAGCAAGCCCGAGTGTTTACAAGGTAAATTTATGGCAAGTTATCAAGACTTAACGGCATCTAATGCCAGTACGCGTTCCGTGTGCGATCAACAATCAGACGCTAGCACTGCAAAGTCAGCGCTAGCGACTATGCAAGCAGATATGGACGCAGCGTTAAAGAACAAGCAGCAGACCAGTCATGACAATAACGACCGGATATCTCAGGTCGAGTCAGAAACGTTTATTGCAAAAAACGTCAATAGCGAGGGTGAGCAAGTGCTTGATGAGTCGCAACTTTCACGAGTGATAGAGATGGCGTGGGAGGACAGGACACCGTTTGGGGCGATAGAACATAGCTATGGTCTTAATGAGGCTAGCGTTATCAAGCTCATGCGTCAAACGTTAAAGCCATCATCTTTTCGCTTATGGCGTCAGCGAGTAAGCAATCGTGCTACCAAGCATCAAGCGAAACGAGAATTCGGTGTGGGCCGTGCTTATTGTAAGACTCAGTATAAGCCGCGCTAGTTTTTTTATTCAATATCGATGCAGGAAAGGCTTATAATAGAGTCTGTTCAATAGACGCTATGATATAAGCCAACTTTCAGCTTTATCCGTATTTTATCTTATCCATCCTTTATTTACATACAAACTAGGTAGTTAGCTATGATCAGTCCTTCTAAGCCATATCTTATAGCCCCATCGATACTCTCAGCGGATTTTGCGCGTCTGGGTGAAGAAGTTGAAAGGGTATTAGAGTCGGGTGCCGATGTGATTCATTTTGATGTGATGGACAATCATTACGTACCCAATTTAACGTTTGGTAGTATGATTTGTCAGGCATTGCGAGATTATGGTATTGATGCTCCCATTGATGTACACCTTATGGTATCACCAGTTGATAGCATGATTGAGCAGTTTCTAGAAGCCGGTGCGAGCGTTATCACTTTCCACCCAGAAGCGAGTGGGCACATTGATCGTTCGTTGCAATTGATTAAAGATGGTGGTGCAGAGTGTGGTTTGGTATTGAACCCAGCGACCCCGCTGCACTATTTAGATTATGTCATGGATAAAGTGGATCAAATATTACTAATGAGCGTCAACCCTGGTTATGGCGGTCAATCATTTATTGAAGGCACCTTAGATAAGGTTCGCCAAGTTCGCCAACGTATTATCACAAGTGGTCGTGATATTAGATTAGAAGTAGATGGTGGTATCAAAGCCAGCAATATCCGTGCGATTGCAGAAGCGGGTGCGGATATGTTTGTTGCGGGTTCTGCTATCTTTAATCAAGATGATTACAAGGCTGCTATCGATGCCATGCGTGTGGAGTTGGCACTGGCTAATGGTAGCTAATTACCATTGCACTGAATGCTAAAGATAGAGCGAGATTAATGATCAGTCATGCAAAGGTGAAGTATGGACACAAAAAATTCAATCAATCCAGCAGTTTCGTCTGAATCAGTGGCAAGCACAGAGCAGCAACGTAGCCTAGTACCGAGAGGTATTACCATTGGCCTAGCGCTATTCGCACTTGTTCTGAGTTTAGCAGGTTATGGTTTCCGCTTGATGGTGGGTGATGACGTTGAGGCAGTTCTGCACCATGCATCTGTTGTTGTGCCATCCTTTATACTTGGTATTCCGCTGTTTTTTTGGGTCGGTTCACGCATACTTAACAAAGTTAAGGACTTGCATATAGAAGCATGGAATGCGATTAGTTTGGGTTATTTAACGTCTTGTATCTCAATGCTATGGTTGATGGGGACGTATAGCTAAATGACCTTATAGTCAGTGTTCTATAAGTTGAACATGCTATCAATCTTACTGAGCTTAATATTGATAAGGCTTTCGCTAGGACTCTTTGTATCCAAGTTCTACTGAAGCGTTTATAGTTGCAAAGCTTCAGCTGCATAACTAATCTGATATTTTTATAAGCTTTTATACACTTTTAACCACTAAGTCACGCTCTACAAGCATGACTGGAATTTTACATGCGAATCATGCCAACCAGTATTGCCAAAATTATTTATCCAAAAGACCTACCAAATGGCTTATTTACGAGCTTAATAATAGCGTGTTTGCTACTCGGATTAGCGTCGCTACGTCATGGCACTGACTTACAGGGATGGCTAAATGTCATCGAAAATTGGCTGATTATGCTGTTGATTTTCCCTACAGCAACTGCCACAGTGGCATTACCTTTTAAATATCGTGATCCCACGCTTGAGCTAAAATTGGTTTATTATTTGGGAATGTTCGTCGCTTTCTTATTTACTTTAGGAAAACTACGTTACTGGCGCTGATTTTTTCATAAGTTTTATGCTTAAGTGGTCACCTATAGAGAAGACTTATGTGACAGCACTTGAATTTGATGGCCAAAGCGTCCATTGTATAAGGACGATGATTTTCCCCGTATTGCTGTAAGACGTTAAGTTTTTTACATGCAATTGTCTTTACACATAATTAGACGGGATAATAAGGAAAAAATTAATGCCATATGATATCGATAATGATATAGAAGTAGATAATGAAAGTACTGACCAATTTGCAGGATTTGCGAAAGAAACCACATTGGAGTTGGTAGAAGCTGAAGATGGTCGGTTGTTATTGCGTGATGCTGAACAGGATGAGGCACCACTAATGACGATAGATTTTTCTGAAAAACTGAAAGAAATACTGGGTACTGATACCCAAGCGATTGGTCAGCATATGATTCATGCCGCAATTCAAGTCATTATGCAAAAGCAGATGAGCCAGTGGCATGCGCATGTCTATGACAAAGAGCCAACGCATTACAGTTGATTGATATTATAGAGAAGTGATTTTGGTAATCGCAATTTTGGTGTGACAAATTCTGATGTGACAATAGATATCTCAATTAAAATTAATGAGCAATAAAAAAAGGGTTTATCAATTGATAAACCCTTTTTTTATACAAATAACTTATCTGAACAATAAATTATTTGATTTTAGCTTCTTTAAAAACAACGTGCTGGCGTACTTTTGGATCGTATTTCTTAATTTCCATTTTGCCAGGCATAGTGCGCTTGTTTTTGGTAGTGGTGTAGTAATACCCAGTACCAGCAGTTGATACTAACTTAATTTTATCTCTCATGATAGCTTTCCTGTAAATGAGGGGTCTTCAAACGATAGGTACGGATCTAAAAGGTTAAGTGGCTACACAAGGTAATTATATAAAATAACTATATAAAAGGTAGCAGAATAGCAGCTTAACGGTTGAAAATTATCAATGCATTAAGCTGCAAGTCTTAACTTAAATCTTTTGACCTTGTGCGCGCATATCTGCTAGCACTTTATCGATACCAAGTTTGTCAATGATGCGCATACCTTTGGTAGACACACGTAGACGTACAAAACGATTTTCAGACTCTACCCAAAAACGATGGTTGTGAAGGTTTGGTAGAAAGCGACGACGGGTTTTGTTGTTTGCGTGCGAAACATTATTACCCACCATAGGGCGCTTTCCAGTCACTTGGCAAACTCGAGACATGGCGAACTCCTAATCTATGAGGTATGAGTTTTTCTCATACCAGTCTGGGCAAGTTGCACGTTTTTGCGGCATGGACACAGCAAGCGGCAGCTTTGCACCAAACAAAACTATATGAATGTTGAGTTGGTATTGCTGTTATCTAAAGGCAAATAACAAGCGTACCAATTCAGAAAATTTTAAAGCCGACATTTATACCATAAAAGAGATGAATACTCAAATATTTTTATGATTGTTGTGGTTTTAAGGGAGGTTATTATACCTTGAAATGCAGCGGCTATGTTGTTGATTATCTAATAGTAAAGATTATTTTTCAGTTAACCTGTTATTTATCCAATTGTTATAAAAAACAACCAACTCATTCAGCAAAGTATCAAAAAAAAGACTAAAATAGCCAGTTTACTATGCTCTAGCATTTGGCTTTAGTAGCAGGTTTCATTTTTTTAATTGGGTTTACTATGTCAGATAATACAAAAATTGTTTCGCCATCGAACACGCAGCCTAGTAGCACTCCTCCTAATACGCCAACAACGGCTGCTATCGATACCGCGACATTGCTGATTAAGTGCAAAGATCAGGCGGGTATCGTGCAAGCGGTATCTGAGTTTATTCATCGTTATGGCGCTAATATTATTACGCTCGATCAATATTCCACTGCTCATGAAGGCGGTCAGTACTTTATGCGTTTAGAGTTTGCCTTGGCAGGATTGAGCGATATTATTGATAACTTTAAAGCCAGTTTTGCTCATACGGTCGCCAAACGCCATAATATGGATTGGCGATTACATAACAATGCGATCAAAACCAAGGTCGGTATTTTGGTATCAAAATTTGATCATGCATTGTTAGATTTGTTATGGCGGCATCAGCGTGGTCTGCTTGATTGTGATATTACTTGTGTGGTTAGTAATCATCCTGACTTGCGTCAAGCGGTAGAAAACTTTGGTATCACTTTTCATCATGTGCCTGTTAGCAAAGCTAATAAAGCAGAGGCAGAAGAGCAAATTCATGAGCTGATGGCAGGCAATGACTTGCTCGTATTAGCGCGTTATATGCAGATATTATCATCTGATTTTGTGAAGCGTTGGCCGATGAAAGTCATCAATATTCATCACTCATTCTTGCCAGCCTTTGTTGGAGCAGATCCGTATCGTCAGGCCTATGATAAAGGCGTGAAACTGATTGGTGCAACAGCACATTATGTCACTGCTGAGCTAGATCAAGGGCCTATTATTGAGCAAGATGTGCATCGTGTGACGCACCGTCAAGGTGTGACTGAGTTACGTGCTATAGGGCGTGATATTGAGCGTAACGTACTGGCGCGTGCGGTCAATTGGCATGTGCAAAATCGTGTGATTGTGGCAGGTAATAAGACCGTGGTTTTTAATTAAAATATCCGACAGTTAGTTTTCATAAAAGCATAGCCGTCAGTAGTTATCATTGCTGAACGCTATGCTTTTTATTGTTTTATAACAGCATCTCTAAAACAAACTTGCTACCGATAAAACCAATAGCCAGTAGAATAAAGGCATAAATAGTGATGTTTGCAGCTCTTTTACCACGCCAGCCTGCGCGCCAACTACCTACTAATAACGTGCCAAACAATAACCATGATAGTAGACTAAACGCGGTTTTATGAACAATATGTTGAGACATCAAGTCGTGTACATAGATAAAGCCAATACCTAGCGCAATACTGAGTAAGACAAAGCCAACCAATAGCATGTCGAATAATAAGCTTTCCATGCTTTGTAATGAGGGTAGCTTGTTGACCCAAAAGCGATGGATCGTGTGATGTTTTAGCTCACGAATTTGTAAGCGTAAAAATAGCGCTTGCACAGCGGCCATCAGCAGCACACAATAGGCCGCCAAAGATAGTAGTATATGCGCCTCAAGCCCAACACTGATATTGGTAATAGGTTGATAAGGGGCTCGACCAATATAGCCAACAGTCATACCTATTAATGCCGTAGGTGCTGCTAAAATAGCAAGGCTGATGATGGGGCGATAGAGACAAAACAAAACATAGAAAAATAAGAAAAACAGACTGATCAGGCTGATTATATTAAATAGATTAAAATTCAGACCGTAAAGGGTAACGACATAAGGATAAAGTAGCAATGCATGTGCAATCATGCCGACTGTCAATAATCCCAGACTGATGCCTTTATGAATGGACTTACCTCGAGTTAATGCCCAACCAATGTAAACGCTGACTAAGAGATAAGCTAGGCTAGCAAGTAAGAATGCAAGGTTCACAGACATAAAGCCTCGTCTCATACTGAGTGTAAAACGGCCGCTCAGATTGATGCTAAAATGGTATTATCGGAATGATTAGAATAATTGTTTAATTTATCATAAAATGACAGCCAATTGAGTGCCATATTGCGTATTACTTATAAACACTTAGAGTATACCAAACACAATGGCCTGGCTTAAAAATATATTTACGAATCAATAATTTTATAAAAAGCTTATTAATTTTTGAGTCTGCTTGATGCTATAGTATTGATAATAGGTTGTTTTTATCATTATTTTATAAATATTAATCCAATGTTTTATGCTATAACCGAATATTATTTATAAACCCGTTAAAGGGTTTTACTAAGAATTATTTTTAACTGAGAGTTATTTATGTTTGATACTTTAACAGAACGATTATCCTCAAGCCTGCGCAATATCGTGGGTAGTGGACAGCTAACCGAAGATAACATCAAAGATACCTTGCGCGAAGTGCGCATGGCATTGCTCGAAGCCGATGTGGCGCTACCTGTCACTCGCGACTTTGTTAAACGTGTTAAAGAGCAAGCGCTTGGTGCGGAAGTCTTGAAAGAGCTGGCACCAGGACAAGCCTTTGTCAAAATCGTCCATGACGAGCTGACGGAAATGATGGGCAGTGCCAATCAACAGTTAGAAATGACAGGTAAGCCACCAGTTGTCTATTTACTGGCAGGTTTGCAAGGTGCAGGTAAAACGACTACCGCTGGTAAGTTGGCCAAGTTCTTACAAGAGCGTCATAAGAAAAAAGTCATGTTGGTTTCGGCGGATGTTTATCGTCCAGCCGCCATCAAGCAGCTTGAGCAAGTAGCAGGTCAGGTAAATGCTAAGTTTGTGAACTCAAGCACTGACGAAAACCCAATCGATATCGCGCAACGTGCGATCGAAGAAGCAAAAATTCAATATCAAGATATTCTAATCATTGATACCGCTGGTCGTCTACATATTGATGACACGATGATGGATGAGATTAAGGCGTTAACGGCTGCCGTCAGTCCATCTGAAACACTATTTGTCGTCGATGCGATGACCGGTCAAGATGCGGCCAATACCGCAAAAGCTTTTAATGATGCCTTGCCATTAACAGGTGTTATTCTGACCAAGACAGATGGTGATGCTCGCGGTGGTGCTGCACTTTCTGTGCGTGCCATCACAGGTAAGCCGATCAAGTTTTTAGGTCGTGGTGAGAAACTGGACGAGTTAGAGCTATTCCATCCCGAGCGTATTGCTCAGCGTATCCTAGGTATGGGTGATGTACTGAGTTTGGTCGAAGAAGTCGAGCAAAAAATCGACCGTGATAAAGCCGAAAAAATGGCGAAAAAGATGCAAAAGGGCGGTGAATTCGACCTTGAGGATCTGTTGACGCAGTTTCAGCAAATGAAAAACATGGGCGGCATGGCAGGATTTTTAGATAAAATGCCAGGTATGGGTGGCTCTGATATGCAAAAAGCCGTTGAAGATGCCAAGCCAGAAGAAAAAGTGCGTGAAATGGAAGCCTTGATTAATTCTATGACACCGTTTGAGCGTAAAAACCCTGATAAGATTAATCCGAGCCGTAAGCGTCGTATCGCTGCTGGTTCTGGTCGCGAGATTCAAGATGTGAATCGTTTGCTAAAGCAGCACAAGCAAATGGCCAAAATGATGAAAATGATCTCTAAGCCGGAAGGTATCAGTAAAATGATGAAGTCTATGAAAGGGTTGATGGGCGGTGGCGGAGCAGGTGGTGGCGGTCCGTTATTCGGCGGTGGTGGTCAAGGTGGCGCAAAAGATGTAAACCCAGAGCAAATGGCAAAACAGATGGGTCTTGATCCAAACAACATGCCGAGCACTGAAGAGATGCAAAAGCAAATGCAGGAAATGCAAAATCAAGCGCCAAAGAAGTTTAAAACCCGCTTTTAAACCATAGCTGATTGTACTGTCTATAATTTTTGATGGGGCCTCAAAACTGATATGGTTTTGAGGCTTTTTCGATTTTGCAGGTTTTAATTGGTGGGTTGCGCTTCGCTAACCGCACCCTACGCGCTTTTTTAAAGAATCCAGCATGATCTTTATAACCGTGTTTGATGATTGAACTTTATTAATCTTGCCAATCAAGTCATTATTAGTGTCTTTGGTAATTACGGCCATGCTAAGTAAAGAATTTATAGAGTCAAGTGCCGCTATCTGTACTTCAACATCATCTATATCTAAAAATTTTATTAACAGTTTCATAGATTTTGAATCATTGAAGTCTCCTAGAACATTAGCGCACCTTTCCAACCAAGGATAGTTTCGATGCTTCAATTGCTCCTTAATAATTAGCCAATCTTCGTCTGAGAATTTACAAAGCATTGCTTCTGCAATGCTGATGCCTTCATCAGACCAATAGTCATCAGAGAAAGAAGATGATAGATAATCATCAAAGTCTGTAAACATTTCAATTGCTCCAAAAGCTCTAAATTTAGACTAAATAGGAATAGCTTGTGAGTTTGACGAAGATTGCTATTTCTAACAAACAACATGATCTTATAATTACCTCTATATTTATGAATAAACCATGAAAAACATAGAAAGTCATCAAAATTTTAACGCTAAATGCTATGATAGGCGCTATTTTATGATGCCAAGCGTACAAGCCGAGGTGATGATGTTTTTAGCAATGGATACTGTGTTTGATCAGTGCTCGATCGCAATTTTGGATGTAGATGGTCAGGTACTATCGAGTCATACCGAAACGGGTAAGCGTCAGCAAACTCAGCAGATCCTACCCATGATTGATGCAGCCTTGTCTGAAGCGCAGTTAAAGCTGGCTGATATACATGCCTTGATATTCAACCGTGGTCCTGGCGCTTTTAGCGGTATCAGAATCAATACAGCGGTAGTACAAGCGCTATCTGTCGCACATGATACTCCTTGTGTCGGCGTTTCAAGCTTACAGGCGATTGCGCAGCGTGCGTATAATCAGTATGATCTGACTCAAGTTTACAGTGCGCTTGATGCTCGTATGCAGCAAGTGTATTTTGGGCAGTACGCAGTAATCGATGGTGAAGCCGCCATTATGCAGCCAGTACTGATTGCTGATAACGATAGTACTGAGCAGCTACTGGATTATGACAGCCAAACCGACCTTGATATTCCAGTAGTCGGTAATGGCGCAGGTTTATTGACTTTGCATGATGCACAAGTCTGTTATGAAGATGTGTCACCGGATGCGGTGGTCATCGGTCAGGTCGGTATCGCGCAGTTTATGGCGACAGGTGGAGTAGAGGCGGCACAAGCTTTACCAAAATACTTACGTAACCAAGCTTGGAAAACGCTGAAAGAGCAAGGCAAAGCATAGTTGTTTTCAGTTATTTGTCGCACTATGCAAAATATAACAACACACTAAGAACAATACTGAGCAACCAGTCGCTCCGTGTTTAGGAAAGCAATTGTGGATATCATTTTATTAATTCAAGCTGTCATCATGGGTATCGTTGAAGGTATCACTGAGTTTTTACCCATTTCTAGTACGGGCTATCTAATTTTATCAGCAGATGTGATGGGCTTTTGGACCAAAGAAAAGGTCGACTTGTTTGTCGTCGTCGTTCAACTGGGCGCTATCTTAGCCGTTATTTATGATTATTGGGGCAGACTGTGGCAAGCGCTGATGGGCTTGTTAACTGGTAAAGCAGAAGGCATGAATAACCCAAGGCAGCTTGGGCTAAGTTTGATTGTATCTACTATTCCTGTAATGATCGTTGGTTTTACCTTCGCTGATGAGATTAAAGCCTATTTATTTAATCCGATTACTGTCGCAATTATGCTCATCATTGGCGGTTTGTTGATATTCTATGTTGAAAGTCGTCCTAAAGCGGTCATTGCAAATGAAGCTGAAGATGTCAGCTTAAAAACAGCGTTGATGATTGGGTTGTTTCAATGTTTGGCACTAATACCAGGGACATCACGCTCAGGTGCTACTATTATTGGTGCTCTGTGGCTCGGGGTCTCGCGCAAAGCGTCAGCAGAGTTTTCATTCTTTTTAGGTATTCCTGTTATTGTAGGCGCGGCACTATTAGATTTAATCAAACATGGCGACGTACTGACCAATAGTGATGATTGGTTAGTGCTGGGCGTTGGTACAGTGGTGTCATTTATCGTCGCTTTACTTTGTATTCGTTTGCTTGTGGCATGGGTGAGCCGTCGTGATTTCACCATCTTTGCTTGGTTACGCATTATCACAGGTGTGCTTGTCTTGATCGCTGCTTGGGGTTTTGGTTATCAAATGGCAGGTTAGCTATTGCTATGGTTTATAGCGTTATTAGTAGTTGTAAAGAGGGTGGTCATGAGTAGTTTGGATACAGTTTCTAATAAGGCTACCGCCTTTATGCAGTGCCAGCTACTCTACGTGAGCGAGTCGCAGCACAATCAAGTGGATATGTTGCAAGCACTGATAGAACAGCACCGATTACCAATCATATTAAATGCTGAGCTGTCTGTCGATAAATTAACACAAAAACGTCGCCAGCAATTAAGTCAGAGCGCTACTCAACCTATCCTATTATTGGATAATAAAAATAAGCTATCATGGCTCAGTGATGGGCTGAGTGTGACGCCAGAGTGGGACAAATTACAACGCCGTGTGGTGAGTGCAGGACGAAAGTCCGAGTTACTATTGCAGGCTGTTAAAATTACATCTGATAGTAATGTCATTGATGCGACGGCTGGCTTTGGTCATGATAGTCTGATATTGGGTAGTACTGGTGCACAGGTCACTATGCTGGAGCAACAGCCATTAATGGCATTGCTATTATTGGTAGAGCAGCAGCGTATGAGTGCATTGCCGAACTGGCAAAAGCTAATGTCACGCCTACAAATTGTGAATATTGATGCGCTGAGTTATTTTGAAATGCTCAAAGCAGAATCAATAGTCAGTGACAGTAAGGTTATTGATGTCGTATATCTGGATCCTATGTTTCCAGAGGACAGCTATCAAGACAGCAAGACAGGAAAAGGTGCCAAAGTAGGCAAGCACATGCAGGCCTTGCATCAATTGGCAAGACCACCAACGTCAGACGAAGAGTATCAGTTGCTAGCATCCGCACAAGCTGTCGTCAGTAAACATGCACAGCACTCTGGCCGCGTGGTGGTAAAACGTCCTCAGCATGCCCCATTTTTAGCAAGCCAACAACCCAGCGAAAGCTGGCATAATGAGGCAGTGCGCTTTGACGGTTATTTTGCTTGATAATGACTGTTTGATGGAGATTGTTGGATAGTAACTGTTTACTAGTGATGGTTTACACGAAAAAATGGATTTAGGAGCAAGGAATGTCAACGCTAATTATTTGGGCGATGGGTGCGGCGCTATTATTGATCAATATCATTTTGCGTACTCGAATCCTACGGCTCGAAGCACGTCTAAAAGAGCTGAGCAATCCACAAGAACAGCTGGATTTTTTGCGTCAGCAAGCATCACAGAAAGATAAAGTCCCTGCACTTAAAGCTTTGCGCAAACAGTATCCTGAAATGTCACTAGTAGAAGCCAACCAATTATGGAAACAAATTCAGTAACTAGCCAATTCATTTAACAGTTATTCTAGTCGCTTTTCGCAAAGACTATGAGCGCGTATATAACGTATTCTATCGATGATAATAAATAACCATGACATTTAACGACAAACTACAAGCCTATATTCAGCTAACGCGTTTTGACAAACCTGTGGGTATTGAGTTGCTACTATGGCCGACACTATGGGGCGTGCTATTGGCTGCGATGGGTCATGCCCAGCAGCAAGGGGCGTCAGCTGCATTGCCAAGTCTTAATATATTTATGATATTCGCGCTTGGTGCGATTTTTATGCGGGCAGCTGGTTGCGCCATTAATGACTTCGCTGATCGAAAAGTCGATGGTCATGTGACCCGTACCAAGGGACGACCATTAGCGGATGGACGACTATCAGGTAAAGAAGCCGTCGCTGCATTTTTGGTATTGGTATTATTAAGTGCCAGTTTGCTATTTTTCTTGCCTGTGGCTGTGTTTTATTGGTCGCTTGGTGCGGTTATATTGGCGTTTATTTATCCATTTATGAAACGCTACACCCATTTGCCGCAAGTATTTTTAGCAGCAGCGTTTGGTTGGGCGATACCAATGGCCTATGTAGCGATACAAGGCACGCCTGATGTTTGGTGTTGGTTATTGTTTATCGCTTATATGTGCTGGACGGTGGCTTATGATACACAGTATGCCATGGCTGACCGCGAGGACGATTTAAAGATAGGGGTCAAATCAACGGCGATATTATTTGGTCGTTATGATGTGATTATTATCTCGCTACTACAAACGTTGTTTTTGCTCATTATGGGCGTGGTCATGTGGCATTATTTTGCGCCGACTACCTTAGGTGTTACGCCAGTATTTGGTTTGGCGCTGGTCGCTATGATGTTTGCTAAACAAAATAGCGCTTGTGCTAGCTACAATGCAATAGCTTGCTTTCAGGCGTTTTTGGCTAATATCTGGGTGGGACGTTACGTCTTTGCGCTCATTGCTATTGCTTGTATATGGACGACATTTAATGGATGAATTAAATAAAGTGTCGAAATTAAAAGCAAATTCTGCGGTTAATATGCCTATTATCGATTATCGGGCGCGACTGGCTGAGCAGGGCCTCACACGCGAGCAAGTCATCGCTACTGAGCGTAAATTGGCCAAGTTTGCCAATACGATGGATTCGTTAGTACGGATACCCTTTACCAAACAAGGTATGGGTGCGGACGCAGCGCTATCGACTATTCCGCTGGCAGGTGACTTGGCAGGGCTGGCTTTGACCAGTTATGCATTTGTGTTAGGTCGTCAATTGGGTGTGCCTGCACATAAAATGACGCCTGCTGTTAGACTGGCGCTCATCGATATGGTGGTGGGTATCGTGCCGGGTATTGGCACATTGCTTGATATATTTATTCGGCCTAGTCGCAAAACCTTGGGTATCGTGCATGGGCATCTACATGATGAGTATGGCATCACCGAAACCATGCACATGGACCGGCCATTCTTACATCAGTCATTAGAAGACAAGCAGCAGCACAGCCGCTTTTGGCGTAATCCTATTATCGCTTGGATATATCTGCACATTCCTGATATTTTAGGATTAATTGTCATTGTAGTGGTTGGCTGGGGGTTATGGGCAATGCTCAGTTGGCTAGTCAGTCTATTTGGAAACACGACTGGTTTTGGCTAAAGTGGAATAACAAGCAAAAAGGCGGCACACGTTATTATTCAATAGTAACGTGTGCCGCCTTTTTTATGACAGATTTTATAAATGTTAAGGCTTATAGTTAAAGTATTTTTAAGTCGCTACAGTGCTGCTGGGATAAATTTTTCGCAGCCTCTGTGAATACAGCAAGCAAGTAAAATTTGTACCAGTAGCACCAGAATACAGTCGTATCGGTTTTATGTTTCTTTGACTATAGATATTACTCAGTAACAACTTCTGCTTCCGCACTGACCGCATCAAAGCTAGTAACTTTGTTATTTTGGACAAGGTCGATAGTACCACCGCCAGCATGACTGACCAGCTCAAGGCTACCATCCGTCGAGCGATAAGTAGGGTTATTACCTTGGCCTTCTGGTGCACTTAGCGTCATCTTTGGTTTATTGGGCATTGTGACAATAGCATTTAGCGTACCTTCCGCTGAGGTCTCGAATATCACTGATAGCGTTTCACCTGTTGCGTTTTCATAACGGACATCGGTGATTTGTGTCCCTTTGATCGCTTGCTCAGGGTTAGGTTTTACCTCAGTCGTGGGTGGTGCTGAGTTGTTCGCCTCAACGTCACCTTCTAACTGTTCTAAACTAATATCACTATTTGCATCTGTTGGCTGTGCTGTCGTATTGTCGGTATTGTTGTCTAAGTTTGCATCAGCGTCAGCACCAGTGTCAGGGGCGTTGATATTGGTCGTGACGGGCGTTGTTTGTACGGCTGTTTCGGTCTGTGTGTCATTATCTGACTCAGGTTCTGAGCCTTTTTGACAAGCTGCCAGTAGCAAGACACTAAAAAAAGCAACAGGTACTATCCGATAGAAAAATTTGGCAGTTGGCGAGTGTGAGTTAAAATAATTCATGAGTAGATCTTTATCCAATAAGCGTGCTTTATTTACGCACAGTAAATTATGTGAGTCAGTTTTTGTATTAATTATTGACTGTTATAAGTGTCCACTATCTTAGTGAGTAGGGTAAGAGGCGTTTGATGACGAGCCAAAAGCAATTTATTTTATCTTTAAACTGTCGGCTGCCATACCGCTTTCTTTGTAGACATCGTCCAAATATCGGCGACTGGCAAGCAGTTTGTCAACGACACCACTTTGGCTTTGGGTATTAAGCTTTTGCGAAAAATCTAAAATTGAGTTCAACTGTTCTAATACAATGTCATAACTGGTATTTTGTCGATCGGTATCAATAACGACTGTTTTTGCATAGCTTTGGTCAAGGCTTAGATAGTCAGTAATCAATTCTGGCACACGGGTAGCGATGAGTTTATTGAAGGTGAATAACTGTGATTCAGTAATTTCATCGTGATGCGTGGACTCGTATTGCTGACCAATAGCATCCATAGTAACTCGAAAATTCTTAGGCACTTGCTCGTTATATAGCAGTTGTACAAATGGATGATGAGCTGAAAAATTAATTACGCTAAGAGTGCTATCTTGTTCATTACCTACTGACTCTTTAATTGACTCTGCTTGAGACTGAACCGCGATATGATGCGCCGATGCTAAATACTCTTGATGGCGTTGTATAGAGTTATTTTGAGTGTGCTTAGATTTTTCCTTCATCACAAAGAATATGGGTACGATCGCAATTAAGCTAAGTAGAATGAGCAAGAGGGGAAAAGACATATTGGTACTCTGTCGTTAGAAGTGCTATTTATTTAAAATAATAATTTTAGATTACAATATAACATGCTTGTGCTATGTTAAGGCAAAACAGAAATCGATAAAAATATAACTTATTACCAAGTATTTATTTTATTTTTAATTAAGGACTACGATGAACGATGACATGATTACTAAGAGTCAGTTAGCTGCTTACAAACCCACGACGGCTTATGTTGGGACTTCTTGGGCGGTAATGTTAGTTGGTGTGCTGGCGTATATATTTGGATTATGGAACGCACAGGGCATGTTATTAAACGAAAAAGGTTACTATATTGCAGTACTTGCTCTTGGCCTTTATTCAGCCATTAGTTTACAAAAAACGCTTCGTGATCGTAGTGAAGGCATTCCAACGACAAACATGTACTATTTAATCAGTTGGGCGGCTTTAGGGTTGTCTATTGCTCTGATTGTGATGGGGCTGATGAATGCTGGAAGCTTGAGTTTTAGCGAAAAAGGCTTTTATATGATGGCTTTTGCTATGAGTTTATTTGCTGCCGTGACTGTCCAAAAGAACACTCGTGATATTACCCAAATGCGAACATTAGCCGCGCCTCAAGCCACTATAAAAAATGACAATAGTGCTAAAATTTCCCATCAAAACTCACCTGAGTCTGATTCTGGAAAATCGCTTTTTGGTTCGGTTAAATCTAGAATAGAAGGTAATGATTAGCATTTTTGACTACAAGAAGCACTTAAGTAAGCGGTGTTTGTAAACGCGTACGGTTTGGCGATAGACGCGCGAGCATCGCTGCTGATAACGGTGAAAATGTACCAATCATCATATCCGCTAAAGCCTCAGCACACAGCGGTGCAATGGCATAGCCTTTAGCACCCATTGCATTCACAACCCAAATCCGTCTACTATCATTTAACTGTCCAACGATGGGGTGGTAGTCAGGTGTTTGGGTACGAACCCCTGCACGTCCTTGCCATCCGCTCATATCTGTTGGAATAATAGCCTCCATTTCAGGAATCGCTGTGATCAGTTTATCGCGGCTAATCTGATGCTCATCCATGCGTATCTTTGTGTCTATGTCATTGCGTATAAAGCTCGCTCCCAGTAAAAACTGAGGTTGGCCTGTCTCTACATTATTCAAACCATCGTCACCCACTTGTGCGGTGAAAGGCGTGCAGTAACCACTGTACTTGAGCGGGGTTTTGGGTAGCTTAGCGTACTGTTCAGGAGTTGGTGTAAACCAAGATAGCTGCCCACGAATTTTACGACAATCAAAAATTCGCTTATCCAGCTGATGACTCTCAAAAGCCGCACACACGATCACATTATCAGCAGCGATGGATATCGATTCTTTATGTTGGTTATGTCCTTTAATACCAACCTCATCGTCTGCCTCACTCATTTCATGAACTGTCACCTGTTGAAAGCTAATGAGCGGATGCGTCAGAATGATATCTTTTAATGCTTGTGGATTGACCAATCCTGACTGCGGTAGATAGAGGTTTTCTGATAGATCCTGTTCTATTAATCCAGCCGTTTTCTTTGCTTGTTCATTGCTTAGCGTGGTTGCCATAGGGTTAGGGTAATCAGCGATTTGCGCTGTACCGATATTGGCTTTGATAAGTAAGTCTAGTGCTCCCGTTGGCTCAAGTATGGGCGCGGTTTTCTCTTTGATTGCTTGCTTATTTAGTAGTTGATATAGTTGAGTACTATAGAGATAACCTATGGTATGTAAATGCTCATCGACATGATGAATCGGTGTCATCTTCGGTGCTAGGAGCGCGCGAGGATTGCCTGATGCTCCAGCTAGCGGTGCTGACTTGTCTAATAAAGTCACTTGGATGCCACGATTAGCTAGTGACCACGCTGTCAATAGTCCTGAAACACCAGCGCCAATCACCGCGCTATGAGAAGGTATGTGACAAGTACCATCAGGATGGTTGGTATAGTTACTATGAGGCTCATCTGATTCTATAGCGTCCGTCATGACGGCTGTTAGCATTTGCTTCTTTCGCCCAAACCCTTTTACTTTATTAATCTCAAAGCCATGCTCTTTTAGACCACGTTTTACAATACCGGCACAGCTATAAGTGGCGGCGGTCGTGGTGGGATGAGATAAGCGCTGCACTTGTGCAAAGATGTCTTTTGCCCATAGTGTCTCATTACAAGAAGGTGCGAAGCCGTCTAAAAACCAAGCGTCAACATAAGGTGCAGGAGCGTTCGCCAGTTGCGTTGCTAACTTATTAGCTAACTTACCCAAGCTCTCAGCTGCATCACCAAACCACATATCAACGGTCAAGTTGTCATCATAAAAATTTAAACGATGACAGCCTGCGATAAGGGGTGGATAGGTAGCCAAAAGCTGCGTAATTGGTGCTGCCAACTCAGGCGCGCGCTGTTGCCATAAGGCTAGTATTTGGGTCAGATCTGTCAGTGGTATGGGGAACTTTTCGGTCGTAATAAAATGTAGGCGAGCCGTTGCTAAATGCGGATGCGCCTTGCGTAACTGCCGCCATAGTTCCCAAGTTGCCAATAGATTAAGCCCAGTACCAAAACCCAATTCTGCAATCGTAAAGCATTGCGTTGGATTAAGCATTGCCAAACGTTCAGGTAATTTGTTATGTGTTAAAAACACATGACGTGTCTCTGCTAACCCGTCTGCATGCGAAAAATACACATCTCCAAACTCACCAGACACGGGTACTGGTTTACCAGCATCATCTAGCTGCCAATCAATCTTGGCTGGAGTGATGATGTTTAATGAGTTAGTGTGTTGATCTGATATAGGGGCATTGCAGGTTTCTTTTGATACAGATATGGAGTTAGGCATAGACAATCACATAAGATAAAGCAATAAAGAGAGAGGGCGTTACCAGCGATCACGGCGGGTAAATACCAACCATGAGATAAAAATACCGACTAATAAACTGATTAAGACCGTAAATGCACCATACAAAAATAGCTGCCCTTTACTCTCATAAACCAAGACATTTACCTGAGTTTGCAAATCATTTACTTGACGCTGTAGCTGAGCATTACGGCTTAGTAGCTCTTGGTTGGCATCGGATAGCGCCTGTTTAGATGGCTGTAGTTGCGCCGCTAAAGTACCATTTATATTCAATGCTGAAGGATTGTTTTGTTGCGCGTCAATGGTATCTTGACCTATAGCCAATGCTAATGGATCGTTGTCGTCAGTGTTATTTATAGTGGGTATGGCTTGAGCCGATACCGTAGCAAACAACATCAAGACAGCAAGACTGACTTTGTATTGGCGAGTATTTGAACAAGAGACACGCTGATTCACGATGCTGCTACTTTAACATTTGACTGTTCAGTAGGGGTTGGCAGTGCTTGAATAAATGGTTTGATATCTACATGGCTGTAGACACCATCACGTAAGTAAGGTTCATCATTTGCCCACGCCTGTGCCGCCTCAATAGAATCAAAATCAGCGATAATTAAACTGCCTGACATGGCACTTTGTCCGTGCTCGATAGGGTTTGGTCCTGCGATAACGAGTCGCTGCTCGTTGTTCAATACTTTAAGGCGTTCAATATGTTCGGTACGAGTGATTTGACGCTGTGCGCTGCTGTCTGCAACGTCGTGACCAATAATGGCAAATAAGGACATGGGTTTTCCTCAATAAAGTGATGATTAATTTAAGATGTGTTTAATTAGTAAGAATTAGTTCATAGCAACTAATACAGTCGTTGCGGATATCTAAAAACAGCAGACATTATAAAATAATAGCCTAAGTATTACTTAGTAGTTTTGTTGGTCAGTTCTGGATTTAAATAGTTTTTTAATACTGCAAACTGGGCCACAATGAATACCAACATAATCGGAATCCAGCCATAAGATTTAAAGTTAATCCATGCTTCATCTGACATCGTAAAGGCTGTGATATAATGTAAAAAACCCATAAAAGCAAAGAACAATGCCCAAGCAATGGTTAGTTTTTTCCAACCGCTCATTGTGAGTAAAAAAACATCTTTCATAGCGAGTTGCATTAAAGGCTTGTTGATGATGACACTTCCTAATAGCGTGAAAGCAAAGATACCATTGATAATAGGCGACTTCCAACGCAGGTAGATATCATCACGCAAAAGTAAGGTGATGCCACAAAACCCAATGGTTAAAAGTAAGACGATCCATTGCTGCTTATCAAACTTGCCTTTTTGGCGAATGAAATGGATGGCATAAACAATAATAGTGGCGATGAGTAACGCGCCAGCCGCTGCTAAAATGCCGTTATATCGAGCAGCAATAAAAAAAGCAACTAAAGGAATTAGATCTAATAAGGCTTTCATAGCAAAGGGTATGTCCAACAAAAACGTATGGGGTAGTTTACACGTCTACTGCGTCAAAAAAAAGCAGTCAAAATGTTAATCATCTTACATCATCGGTCGGCACGGCAATATCTGATGATGGCGACTTATGAACATCACTAATATCAAATATAACGATTAAGCGATGTTAATATACACCTAGATAAAATATAATAACCGTATATGACTCAGCCTCTTCTCAACCATTACTATTTTTAAAAATGCTAAGGCTTACCTTATGAAATTCGATTTACATTGTCACAGTACGTGCTCTGATGGTACTTATGCACCAACAGAAGTGGTACAGCGTGCCCATGCGGCTGGCGTCAATGTATTGGCACTGACCGATCATGATACGTTAGCAGGAATCGATGAGGCGAGAGTGGCTGCTACTGCCTGTGATATGCAGCTCATCAATGGAGTGGAAATAAGCTGTGAGCATACTCTGAGTGGTGGTTACGGTAAAAACAAATCAACCAATAAAATCATCCATGTGCTTGGACTGGACTTTACTGATCGAGAGAAAATGCATGCAACGTTGCAGCAACTGCAAGACAGCCGTGCTACTCGTGGTCAGAAAATCACCGAAAAGCTCAGCGCGTTGTTAGATATCAATTATGATGAGCTATGGCAAGATGTGCTTAAAAAAGCAGGCGGTAACCCACAAGCAGTTGGACGTGCGCATATTGGTCAAGTATTGTTTGAGCGTGGTGAAGTTAAAACCGTACAAAAGGCCTTTGATAAATATCTGGCAGACAACAAGCCCGCTTATGTCGCTATCAATGCGCTGAGTATGGCTGAGGGTATCGAGTTGATCCATGCGTGTGGCGGGCAGGCAGTACTTGCGCATCCTACACGCTATCAGCTGTCGGCTACTCGTGTGCGTAAACTTATTGAAGAGTTTGCTCAGCTAGGTGGTGATGGCTGTGAGTTACCAGCGACTAGTGAGCCAATTAGTACTCGTAGAATGGTGGATCGCAGTATCGCTGAGCACAATCTTGTTACTTCAATAGGTAGCGATTTTCATGGTAGTAATATGCCGTGGCGACGATTGGGTGATGTTCCAGTCCTAAATCCAGAGCAGCAAGGGGTTTGGCAATCTTTTACAAAGTTTTCTTAAGGCGAAACTGTCTTAAAGCGAAATTACCTTAAAGAAAAACCGTCTTAAAGTGAAATTGTCTTAGGGCGTATTGAACACGTCCTAGGACTACTCAAAAAATACTTACTAAATCCACTGAAAAACCTCTAATTATCGTTTAATCTTTGGTACTACTTATTTTTAGTATTACTTTTTTTAATATTATTAGTTTTTAACACTACTTGTCTGTGACGCTACTTGAGTTAAGACTTCAATGAAAATAAAGTTCGCTATTAAGCGTCAGTTATTGACGTATGAATGTATCAAGTGGCTTGATAGTTCAAGTGGAACTTGACACACTGCATGGTTTTAACAGACCTTGCTTGCTGGTTTTTAATTCAATAAATTTATTATTTTCGGTAGCCCATTATGGCTGTATCTAAATACTATTTAGGCTACAAAAAGCTTTCTAAAGCTGTTTTTGAATGGCAAGCTGCTGATAGAACATCGCTGCTGGCTTCATTTATGGTAATGGATGTTTTTTCGCATTGGTTGTGGTGTTTATTTGTTTGGTATCAACGCGATGTTTATAGTGCTTTTATTGATATGAGCCTTCTCTATTCGTTGTGGACTGGCGTAACGATGGTCTGTGTTTTTTTGTTATGGATGTCCAGCCGTTTTTCACCAGCCAAAAACCCTCATAACAATTTATATACTTGGCAAGCAGTGCTCATCACTGTTTATAGTGTCTATATTACCTTTATTATAGTCATACTAGGATATAGTAGTTTGGTCACGGGTGTATCCTTGCTTGGTAGTGCGATGTTGGGAATGCTGCTCATACGTCGACGCTATGTTTGGAGAGCTTTTTTAGGGCAGATTATTGCGATATTATTAGTAACACTATTTCCTTATTGTGGCATCACCTTACCCAGTCTGCGTCAAATGAGTGCCATTACTCTTCCTCCTAGTATTCATAGTTATATGACTTATAGTGATATGACAATCATGAAAAACGAAGCATTGAATTGGGAGGGTATCAATTACCTACGTCAATCTTCCAATATTTTGTGGCGTTCTACACATATGTATATGTCGCTACCAAAAGCCATATTTATTATCTATATGTTCCGTACTTTGTTGGTGGTATTAGATAATAGTAGAAAAGAAACCTTGCAACATGCCAATCAAGATGAGCTGACACAACTAAAAAACCGTCGTTATGGTTTGATGCAAATGAAGCAAGCATTGGTGACGATAGAGGAGACGCAAGATATCAGCGTTATTTTATTGGATTTAGATTGGTTTAAGGAGGTCAATGACAACTACGGTCATGATGTGGGCGATCAAGTTTTAATTACAGTAGCACAGACGCTATCACAGTCTTTAACGGACGATATGATTGTCAGCCGATATGGCGGCGAGGAGTTTTTGATTGTACTGCCAGATAAGAGCCATGCCAGCGCTATGGTTATTGCGGAACAATTAAGACGATCTATCGCGGAAAATGTGATTACGGTTGATAATCAAACGACTTTTACTATAACTGCTAGTCTAGGAGTGTATTCGCTGACTTATAAAGAATGTGCCTCTCTTAAGCAAGCGAATCGAGCAGCAGGAAAGACAGAGACAGGATGTGAGCTTGATGAGTCGCAGCCAACCGAATGTTATACTGAAAGCACATTTGATAACCAAACTGAATTCACACAGCTATCTCAGGATATTTGCCAACTATTAATAGGCACTGCGGACAAGGCTCTATATGAAGCCAAGCACCGCGGTCGTAATCAAGTGGTCAGTGCTAATGAGATGTGGGCAGCAGGTGATCATAGGATTAACTCGCTTTATGGTACCTAAATAGCCGATGGTGTTAGTGGTCTCCATGATTGATAGGCCAGTTTTGTCTTTCATATCACCCTTCATTGATTTGATTATCATGTTTGCTAATTGCTAATTGCTAATTGCTAATTGCTAATTGCTAATTGCTAATTGCTAATTGCTTGACTAAGCTTGCTAATACACTTGTGGCAAAGCTACCAGTCGTTAGCGTGAAGCTTAATACCAGTGTTTCCTCACCTTCTTTATCCTGCCATTCCCACGTCAACGCTTCGATAGGTAAGCGTAATGCTCGTCTTTGAGCCTTAATATCACGTTGCTCTAACCCTGCTGCTAGCTGCGTCAATAATGGGCTGTATTTTACAACTTGATGCTCAATATCTGCGGCTACGCTACTGACTTTATCGTTACTCTTGCCCCATAACACAGCCGTTGGATGAATATCGCCAGTGGCTAGTCGTGCGCGTAATGTGTCGTCTATCGCTTCACTGGTGAATATCGATCCTGAACCATCTAGGTTAAATACCTCACCGGCCAAGCCTGTATTCCAGCTTCCATCGCGGACACGCGCTGCCAGTATTTCGTTAAATATCAGGCTGCGTGCAGCAGACAGTTCCATCGTGTTTTGCTCGCGCGGTGCACGCTTGCGTTTACTCTTTTTGGGCTGTGGGCGACTTTCTGGCACTGGACGTGCAAATAGTCTCAAGGCTTCTCTAATATTATTACCATTACGCCCGAAGCGTTGCGGACCAAAATAATTGGGTACACCACTTTTACTAATAGTCGCTAAATGTTGTTCGATAGCTTTCTTTGCAGATAGTAATTGCTCAGGGGTTAAGCGCTCAGTGTCATGCTCTGTAAACTGAATATCACGCAATGTAATCACAAATTGGTTGGCACGATGCGTACCGCGATTGAGTTTTTTGTTATGCCAGTGCTGCGCAAGGATAGTGACAGACTCATTTTCTCCGATATCTACTGGTGCAAATTTAGTAGGCGGCAATTGCTTTTTTGGTATGCGTAAACTAAACCATTGGGTTGTCAGCGCATGACGATCCTTCAATCCTGAGTAGCCAACATCACGTAATGGAATCTCGGCCCACTCTGACAATAGTTTGGCTAGATATGCGGTATTCATGCCTGATTTTTGGATATGTAACCATAGATGCTCACCTTCATCTGTAAAGTCTAACGGCAATATCTCATTGACGATGAAGTCTGTCGTCTTGGCTTTATAAGTGGCTTGTTTTAATAGTGGTAGTACCGGCTGCGGCAATTGTGAGGTATCTGCTGCGGCAGTGATATCGATGTCTGCTACCTCAACTGTCTCATTAGTAAGTGATGTGTGCTCAAAATATGATTGAGAGACCGTCGTTGTAATGTTGTTATCTAGAGAAGTCATAAAATAGTCTGTTGTGTTGGTTATCAGTTTTAGAGGTAAGTGATATAGGTGTTATTTGGCGTTAAGATTACGTTTTGCAACGCAGTAATCCTATAAAAAAACATCGTGTTTCAGATGCGCTTGTTACTATCTATTAATAAAGTATTATAACCATTAAGGAAGACTTATGACTAATGCAACGATTAATACAGTCACCATTGATAAGGCTGATATTCCAAATGGTGGTATGAAGTCATATAAACAAGATGACGATAGTATCATTTTAATCACGCGTGACGACAGCACGTTTCATGCATTCGATGGTAAGTGCCCACATGCTGGCGCAGATCTCGGTAATGGCTTACGTTGTGGCCATCGTGTGGTTTGCCCATGGCATCATGCGACTTTTGACAGTCGTGATGGCACGTTATTAGAGCCAATAGCGATAGAAGGATTGACTCGGTACACAGTGACTGATGAAGGTGACACCTTGTTGATTGATACTTCCGATCAGATCAATGAGCGTGTTGAACGTGATAAGTTGCCTGACACGCATACCATTATCGTTGGTGGTGGCGGTTCTGGATTTATGATTGCACATCAATTGCGCCATACTGGCTATGCAGGTCAGATTACTTTGATCAGTAATGAAGGCAAGGCTCCTTATAATCGACCATTACTTTCTAAAGTATTTTTAGCAGGAAATATGGCCGAAGAAAAGCTACTACTTGGCGGGGCAGATTGGGCACAAAAAAACGATATTAAGCTGAGTTTGAATCAAACGGTCAGCGAAGTGTTACCTAATGAGCGCCGCGTAAATATGGTTGATAGTAATGGCGAAAACGAGGCGATTACAGCGGACTTTTTAGTGGTTGCTACAGGTGCATCTCCTACCAGACCACCCATTAAAGGTGCGGATTTGGATGGTGTTTATACATTACGCAGTATGGAAGATGCCAAATTAATAAAAGCTGCTAGTCATGACCAACGTGTGGTGATTATCGGTACTGGTTTTATCGGTATGGAGGTCGCCTCAGCATTGGCACAAGCGGGCACGACAGCATCAATTACCGTGATTGGCCAAGACAGTCGCGTGATGGGAAACATCGTCTCAGAAACCGTCAGCAATGCGCTGATTAAGCTGCATGAGGAGAACGGCATCAACTTTGTATTTGATGCGACGGTCAATGAAGTAACTGAGGTAAAAAGGGTTGTTAATCAGTCTGAAAATGAAGAACAACAAACCTTTTCACAAGTGGGTGGTGTTACGCTAGCAAGTGGTGAGTATATTGATGCGGACATTGTGATTTTAGGAACAGGTGTATCAGCCAATACCAACCTATTAGCAGAGGTCAATGACCCAGATGGTGTACAAGTGGACAGTACATTACAACTGCGTGATAGTGTTTATGCCTTGGGCGATATCGCCAAAGCATCAGGTCAAATGGGGCGCATGCGTATTGAACACTGGCGCGTGGCATTGCAACATGGTCTTGTGTCTGCCGCTGCGATATTAAAAGATGATTCAGTGGCATCGCTTGATGATCGTGTACCGTTTTTTTGGACCATGCAATACGGTAAAAGCCTACGCTACAGTGGTCATGCACAGACGCCAGATAACAGCATATTATTTGGTACACCAGACACGCTAGATTATATCGAATACTATTTTGATGATAAAAATGAGGACACACGAGCTAGTGCGGCAAGTACGCTTGGACATGACAAAGAGTTAGTTGCTTTCGCTGAGCTATTACGCCGTGGTCACGCACCGACACGTGCTCAGCTCAATGCAGGATTGGATATTATTGAGCAAGCACAGGCATTATCACAATCACATTAAGACAAGCTCTAGCAATTTGCACACTATCAGTATTATTATTGAGGCTGGCTTTATAAATAAAGTCAGCTTTTTTAATATACGGATAGGAGAATAATAATATGCACAAAGATTCTGTGTTTTTACGGCAAGCCACATTGACTGATATTGATGCACTTGAGCAACTGTTAAACCGTTGTTACCGCCAGACAGCAGGGTGGACTAACGAAGCTGATCTCATTGGTGGTATTCGCACGACAGCAGAGGCGCTTACCAACATTATCAATGATCCGAAGCACTACTTTTTTGTATATCCAAAAACCAGTACAGGTACGCGTAATGGAGACGAGACGGGTGAGTTGTTAGCCTGTATCGCTGTGGATATAACCGTCGATGCAGACTTGAGTAAAAAAGCCTATATCGGCATGTTTGCGGTATTGCCTGAGCTACAAGGGCAGGGTATCGGTCATGAAATACTACAAGCCGCCGAAATTTTTGCTAGCCACCATCTGCAGTCACAGGGTCAGCCAAGCCGTTTGACCATGTCTATTTTGAGCCATCGTCCTGAGCTGTTGGCTTACTATGAACGCCGTGGCTATCAGTTAAATGGCAATAAAATGCCGTTTCCAAACGATGGCAATAATGGTGAGCCAAAGCGTGAAGACTTAGAGTTATTAGAACTAGAAAAAGTCACTAATGCGTAAAGGTTAGATATATCAGCAGAATGTTAACGCCAAAAATATCCAAAGGTCATAAATAATCCCACGCTCAATAATAAAAATGCCACAACGATTAAGCGCTTAAACCAGTTAAAAGCTGGCAGGCGCGTGGCATTGTCATCGGACATCAGATAAGCAAATAAACAAAGCAAGCTTGCTGCCAAGGTCATGATACCTAAGCCAATCGGCAATATAAAAAAATACACCTGCCACACAGTCATCTCTCAGCAATCATTATTAAGCGCATGATAGCAGCACTAGGATTATGTTGTCTGTATGAAAGTCACTTAAACTGTATGAAGGTCACTTAAAGCTTCTAAAGCCATTTGCGTAGAAATGATGGAAGTATAAAAAACAGTATAATAAATATAAATAGGCAAATATCGAGAAATTATGTTGGGTTTAAAGTTATAATTCTGTATAGTTCAGGTAACTTTATAGATACATTGAGAGTATTGTGAAAAGTTTTAAAAAGTTAGCAGTAATAGCTGTGTTAACACCATTATTTGTTGCATGTTCAAATTCACCTTCCGAAAGCACAGTGGAAGGGTTGATTGAAGCGCAATATGAGCAAGCCAACAGCATGATGGACGATGCCATGGCAAATGCAGAAAATGATGAAATGGCAAAAGCGATGAGTAGCATGATGGAAGGCATGATGCCTGAGCTTGAAAGCGTCGAGAATATAAATTGTGACACCACTGAAGGTGAGAATACTTATATGTGTACGGCCGATATTACTCAGACGATTGGTGGTAATAGTGCAACCAACAAGACCAGCTTTAAAGTTTATCAAGTAAATGATGAGTGGGTATTGGGTAACTAGGGCGTGTCCTCATTTTAAAAATGGTGATAAAAATGAGATAAACTGCAGTCAAACAAGGAAAATAGCGCAGATAATATCGAGATATTAATCAGCTATTTGACGCCGTTTGGCAAGATTTAGCCATTTTTAACCCATTTAGATGACTATCGATTGAATTGAGGACACGCCCTAAAACTGAGCTATATTTTTAGCACATTTAAAATGTAATGTTCAGATTGAGAAAAGGTCCTAGCACTACATTTGAATGTTTAACAGACTCTAATCACAAGGATAGATATGATTTTGATATGCAACAAGCCATTCAAAAAAACTGCTTTATTGTCGGGGCTGCTGGTTTCGCCACTATTGTCCTATTCGGCCTTGGCGCAAACCTATCAAATCCAAGATTTCTCAGACGATTATTATGCAGTCATTGAGGAAATAGATGGGAATGACTATGGCGATGAAGCAAATAAAATCGTAAAAATTATAGATGAGAAGACACATAAAATCCTTATCAGTCAGCCTGCTAGTATCGATATTAAGTATGAGCTAAGTAATAGCGAAGAACATCAATTGGGTGAAAAAATTAGTGCCAATATCGTCAGTATTCCTTATGGTGAACATAGTGTGTTGATCTATGACGATTTTAATTTTGATGGACAAAAAGATTTAGCGATAAAAGATGGGCGCAATAGTTGCTATGGCGGTCCTTCTTATCAAGTCTATCTAAAAGATGGTAATACTTTTGTTTATAGTCAAGGGTTTACCGAGTTAGCACAGAATTATTGCGGATTTTTTGGTTTTAATAAAACCACGAAAACCTTAGATACCATGAGTAAGAGTGGCGCAGCATGGCATGAATATTCAAAGTATAAAGTAATCGATAATCAGCCAGTGGCTGTGCATGTGCTTGTAGAAGAATATAATTCAAAAGGATTAATCTCTATCACCGAGAGCACAAGAGTTAATGGTGAAATGGTAGAAGATAGCTATGAGATGCTACCTGAGTACGATGACGAAAGCCACGATGGTACATTGCCTTTCGTTTACAAGTTAGATTTAGACAATGGTAAAAAAATGGTCTTAAATAACACTTATAACGAGGAAGGTGAGCAGATGTATTATGCCTTTGCCGATAAAAATGACAGAATTGAGCTGTATTATGATGGGCAATTTGTTTATGACACGGCTAAAAAAACACTTAGCTTTCTCAATAAGCCTGTGGTTTATCAGATCAATAAGCAAGGCATTACAGTGAGACAATCTAACAAGAGCGTTTTACTCAAGTCAGTGCCACAGAGCGAGCAGGGTAGTCTAGAAAATCTTGGGCAGTTTAATAATGTGAGCATTAAATAATTTATAAAACTAGGGCGTGTCATAAATTGCATTAATGTGCTAATTGATGGCACGCTCTAATAGCACATATTCAATATAACTCACACATTATTGACCAATTATGAACCAGTATAGTCCACATACAGACAAAGGCCATAAGCAACGGTTGAGCACTAGACTGCTTGAGAGACTGCTCTTTCCAAGCTGTAGTTTATCCAGTAAAGAAAAGCAGCGATTGGCTCATGAGATAGCTGGTAAAACCATACTCATTACAGGTGCAAGTTATGGTATCGGTGAGCAGCTTGCTTATCTGTTGGCAAGCTTAACCACACCAGATAATAGACAGAATGAACAACTGAAGCCTGTTAAATTAATACTAGTCGGTAGAACCACGGAAAAGTTAGAGCAAGTACAAGCTCACATTTATCAAACCCATGCATCAGCCAGTATCTATCCTATAGATTTAAGAGATGATGAATCACTCGAACGCTGCAT
The DNA here is from genome assembly GCF_052376215.1 of Psychrobacter sp. AOP7-B1-24. Classification (NCBI taxonomy): domain Bacteria; kingdom Pseudomonadati; phylum Pseudomonadota; class Gammaproteobacteria; order Moraxellales; family Moraxellaceae; genus Psychrobacter; species Psychrobacter sp. AOP7-B1-24. Next base: position 9,597 of record NZ_JBQSVL010000017.1, on the reverse strand, counting down.
CCAGTTTTTACAAACGCTTAGCGTAGACATTTTTATTAATAATGCTGGCCAATCCATTATGCGCTCTGTCATGGATTCTCTTGAGCGCGGTCACGATTATGAGCGCACTATCAGTCTAAATTATCTAGCGCCTGTTAAATTATGCTTAGGTCTGATACCTCAGCTTGGTATCAATCAAGGGCATATCATCAACGTATCCGCACTCAATGTATTGCTACCACCGATGCCTAAATGGTCTGCTTATCAAGCCTCTAAGTCTGCTTTTGATCAGTGGTTTCGGTCAGTGTCACCAGAATTATATGCGCAAAAAATAACGACCAGTACGTTGTATTTGCCTTTGGTTCGCACTCGTATGATCGCGCCAACGGCTATCTATCAATCTGCTCCTACCATGACTACTGAGCAAGTCGCCGCGCTCATTAGTAGGCTTATCATTCATAAAAAAACCAGTTTTAAGCCTTGGTGGTTATATCCTGTCGAGATTCTAGCATTGCTATTCAAAAGACCGTTAGAGCTTTGTGTTCGCAGTTATTATCGGCACCAGTCACGCTAGGGTGTGCCCTCAATCCAATCGATAGTCATCTAAATGTGTTAAAAAGGGCTAAACCCTGCCAAATAGCTGACTAATATCTCGATATTATTTGTGCTATTTTCCTTGTTTGACTGCAATTTATTTCATTTTTATCACCATCTGTGAAATGAGGGCATGGCCTAATAAAAAGGCATTAGCCTTCAAGGTCTAACAGCAAAGAATAGAGACTTATCAATGTCTAATAGCCATCAGAAGCAGAGTAACAAACAGCAGAGTCAAGATGAAAGTAGCCAGTTAACATCATCATGGCTGGGGTGGATATTTACCAGTATTCGCAACTTGTACCGTATCGGTCTGCTAACACCGAAAGGTATTTTTTGCGCCACCAGATCCATTTATAAGCATGGCGCAAACCTGATGGTCTTGCTCGAATTTGCTAGCCATGTTGCACCCAATAGAAGCACGCTAAATCAACAGTACAGCTATCAACAGAGTTATGAATTAGCCCTGTCATTAGCGGCTTATCTCAATGAAAAGTTACAGATGAGCAGTCGTGCTAAGACTAGCAACCATTCACACTATAAAGCAAAAGTGGCGCTACTCTGCACCAATCATAGCAGTAGCGTCTTGGCTTTATTTGCAGCTGCACGTACTGGCGCTGATATCACTTTGCTCAATACCGATATGAGTCATAGTCAAATCGAGCAAATTATTGAGCAGCAAGCATACGATATGCTTATCTGTGATGATGAATTTATCAGCATTGTCTCAAAGGTATCAGCGCTTAAATCAGAGACGGTGCCAATAGTAATTAGTACCGAAGCAGTGAACCAGTTTCTTGCTGCAAGCTTTGAAAACATAGAGTTAGCGGCTCAGCAGGGATTCGCTAAGCATAGAAAAAACGGCCATAAACTCGCACGCCAGTCATCAGGTAAAATAAATGTCCTAACAGGCGGTACCAGTGGCCGTATTAAATTTGCCAAGCGTGAGCCGTCACCGCTTGCGATGCTTATGCCGTTTCTGGCATTGTTGAATGAAGTAGAATTGGCTAAATATCACTCTGTCTATATTGCCGTGCCCTTTTATCATGGCTATGGATTGTCGGCACTCATTATCTCCATACTGCTCTCTGCTCGTATCTTTATCAGTGATAAATTTAATAGCACTGAAGCCAGTCATTTGGTTTGTCATAATCAGATTGAAACGCTTATTTTAGTACCAACGATGCTCAAGCGCTTGCTTAATTACGACAAACTCAAACAGCGCGAATATGCTCAGCTCAAAATTAGAGAAGATAAAGACGCTATTTATCATCCAATTTATCATCCAATTTTCCTTTCTGTTCGGCGGATAATCTCAGGTGGTGCTAAGCTCGACGCCAATCTTGCTAAGCAGACGTTGGCTCATACTGGTGATACTTTGTTTAATCTCTATGGCACCTCTGAATCAGGTTTCGGAGTCATGGCAACTCCCGCTGATTTACACCGCTATCCTGATAGCATTGGTAAGGCGATCAAGGGCGTACGTCTACAAATATTACCGATTGAAAGGATTTCAAACACTGACACTAAAAAATCGTCATCAGATGACGCTATAGGCGTTTTAAACCTCATTACGGCATGGTCAATGGATAATAAATCCGTGACCAATACTGCTACAAATATCAGTGCGACCAGCTATATCAGTACAGGTGATTTGGTCTATCGCAATGCAGCAGGGTATTTATTCCTAAAAGGTCGTGCGGACGACATGATCGTATCTGGTGGTGAAAACGTGTATCCGCTAGATATTGAAAATGCGCTCAAACAACATCCGCAGATTGAACAAGTTGCCGTCATTGCGATAGACAATAATGAGTTTGGCAAGCGGCTAGTCGCTTTTGTCAGTTTGGTTGGCGATAACCCACCAATGAATAACGAACAACTGATGCAATGGCTCAAACCTAAGCTAGCACGTTATCAGCTGCCTCAGCAGATTATATTAATAGAAAGTTTGCCTATGACTAAGACGGGGAAGGTGAGTTATGCAAAACTTAAAGAGTGGTTTTATAGTAAATCGATAATTTAAGTATACTAAGACACTTCATTATTTAGGTTGTGGAGCCCAAACTAAAAAGGCCACTCGATTTAGAGTAGCCTTTTACTTTTAGCTCAGATAATAAGTTTAGCGCATCATCAACTAACGCATCGTCACAAACTCTTCTGAACCAGTTGGATGAATGGCAACGGTATTATCAAAGTCCGCTTTCGTCGCGCCCATTTTGATAGCGACGGCAAAGCCTTGAATCATCTCATCAACACCAAAACCAATACCATGCAGGCCAATGACTTTTTCGTCATCGCCTAAGCACACAAGCTTCATGGTGCATTTTTGGCGATGCTGGGTAACGGCACTGTACATATCGGTAAACGTTGATGAGTAGCATTTGATATTGTCTTTACCAAATTGATTAATGGCATCAATTTCAGACAAGCCAATGGTACCAATAGCTGGATGCGTGAAAATAACCGTCGGTATTAAGGTATAGTCTAAATGTTCATCATGCTTGTTGTTAAACAAACGCTCTGATAAGCGGCGACCAGCGGCAATCGCTACAGGTGTTAGATCTACGCTGTTTTCGATAATATCGCCAACTGCATAGATGTTATCGACATTGGTGTTTTGGAATTTATCGACTTTAATCTTACCAGTCTCAGTCGTCGCGACGCCTGTTACTTGCAGATTGATACCGTCTGTCGATGGCGCACGACCAATCGCCCAAATCAAGCAGTCTACGGTATCGATACGATCTTCATTGCCATTATTAGTAGTTAAGTCGAGGCTGTCATCATCATTTTTATTAACTTCGTTGATCACGGTATTGGTATGTAGTTGAATACCAGCTTGCTCCATTTCTATCAGTAAGGTTTCTACAATCGTATGGTCAAATGCACGTAGGGGCGAGTGTTTACGCACGTACAAATGCACTTCAGCACCCAGACTGTTTAATACGCCCGCGATTTCGACAGCGATATAGCCTGCACCCACAATCGCTACGCGTTTTGGTAAATGGTTCAAGGCAAAAAATCCATCAGAATCGATGCCGTATTCTGCGCCTTTGATGTTTGGTTGAATCGGATGACCGCCCGTGGCAATCAAGATATGGTCCGCAGTAATGAGTTCGCCATTGACTTCTACGGTATTGGTATCAACAAATTTGGCAAAGCCTTTAATGACTTCTACACCATTTTTGGCCAAGTTATTGTCGTAAGAGCGGTGAATGTTTTCGATGTATTGTTGACGGCTTTGTACCAGCTTCTGAAAATCAAAGCCTTTAAAATCTACATCAAACCCATAATCTGGTGCATATTTATGAATGGCTTCTGCCACCTGCGCACCATACCACATTACTTTTTTTGGTACACAGCCCAAATTCACACAAGTACCACCCAGTTGGTTGGCTTCGATAATGGCGCATTTTTTGCCATAGCTTGCTGCACGGTTGATTGAGGCAATACCACCGCTGCCGCCGCCAATGGCGATATAGTCATAATGTTTGGTCATAATGGGGTCTCTTTATTAAGTGATTATTGATGCAGTTTTCAAGTGTATTGTTTTGAATACGATTGTTTTGGACTCTACTGTAATGGGTATTATCATTCATCTTACAAGTTTTTATGCTCAAGATGGGTTGAACCGCTTAGATATGAGCATTATTTAGCCAGAAACAGCTTAATATTTAGATATTTAAACTTATCTAAACAATAGCACGGCGTCTATAAAATAACAGCCCAGGAATGGACAAGCCTAGTACCAATCCAGAAGTGACAAATAAAGCTTCAAATAAATAGACCATCATTTGACTAAATAGTGCATCTGAATAGCCAAAATAGCCAATCTGCACCATACTGACCATTGCCTTATACGCGGCGATACCGGGCATCATACAAATCACACTTGGCGAAATGAGTGCTTTGGGGGGTAGAGTATATTTTTTAGAAAAATACACACCCAAAAAGCTGGCGAGCATGGCGCCAAAAAAGCTAGCAACCATGAGGTGAATATGCTGATGGACAAGAGCGGTTTTTAGCCCAAACCCAAACGCCGTCATGAGTAAACAAGGCAAAATATAACGTCTGGGTACAGTGAACATTAGTGTCCAACCGAGGGTAATGATGCAAGATAGGACAACGGTTTTAATGAACCACATCTTAAAACCCCCAGTGCTGTATTCGAAGTAAAATAAGCGCCAATACAATACCAACGCACGAAGACAAGGTTAGCATGTAAGTAAAAACAGCACGCCCAACCCCAATATTGACATAGCCTTTTAAAATGTCTGATAGCGAGTTAATGAGTGGAAAGCTAGGTACCAGTAGTAATACACTGGATGCAACCGCAATATCGGCACTATTGCCCACATCAAAATAATAGGTGGTTGAGCCAATTAAAGAGGCAATAAATGCCGTCACAATAACCGTGATAAAGGGATTGAAATGGTGTTTGGACAGATAGATACGGGTCAGCATCGCAACCATACCTGCAACGAAAGTCACTGCGGTAATTGACCAATTGCCATCATTGAGATAAGCAAACGCGGCACAAGACACGCCCACAAACAGACATACTATCCACGTTGGATACACTGTTTTATCTAGCTCATCAAAGGCGAGAATGGTGCGCTCAGTCAGCTCTGAAGTTAGCTTGTCATCGTTAGTAGCGGCTTCGGTCTTATTGACTATTTGCTGAATTTGTACCAATAAATTGACATGAATGCTTTGGTTGATGGTGTCTCTGGTGGTGGTGATACAGCGCTCATCACAGATGGTTGTTAGCGTTAGAGCGTTAAAATTGAGCGAACATTCTACGCTATTCATCCCCAATGCAACGCCTAAGCGTTTAGACAAGTCCACCACCACGGCAGACTCGGCACCATATTGCATAAGGAGTAATCCGCAGCGCACGCATAGTCGGGTAATGTGCTGCTGCTGTACGTAACTGATTGAAGTCATGGGTTAGATACGCAGGTTGGTTGGTATGGATACGTTATTATAAAGGGTATAGATGTAATGAGCAGACATTATGACATTATATTGAAAGCTAAGATAAAGTATAAGGTTTTTTGGCAAAAAGAATAAAATGCTTATAGCTGTTTTGATGCTTAATAAGAAGACGGTAGATACGGGGTTAATGAATGTTTCGACAAAGCTTATCTAACTTCCGAAAAATGTCTAACTTGTAGGTTGGATAGCGTTAGTGATAACCACCCAATAAAAAAGACCGCTTCCTAAAAAGTGGTCTTTTTTAATAACTGTCTAAAAAATACGAATCAGTGCGAATGACCATGGCCTTCAGGTTTTTCGTAGCCTTTTGCACTCATACATGCATCTAATTTTTTCATGTCACTTTGACTTGGGCGACTGTCTTTAGACATTTTTACGCCAGCTTTTTTAGCGCAATCATCCATGGCTTTTTTCATGTCAGCTGACATCGCTGGTTTTTGTTGATTGTGACTGTGATTGCTTTCTGACGTTCCGCTTGACGCACAGGCGCTTACACCAACAGTAGATGCTAAGATGATGAATAATAGTTTTTTCATATGAAATCCTTAATGAGGTATTTTATATAGCTCTAGTTCACGAATGCCGTTGAACTGATTAAATGATAATGCAATCGCAGTTTAAATACATTTAACAAAAGATTAAGAAAGGTAACGCAACAGAATAGGACAAATAGTTGATTCATGTGAGTATTGATAAACAAATATTTAACACTTGCAAATTAAGTAACGTTTTCGGCACTCAAGGAATAAATGATAGCCCGCTAATTAGTAGACTTTTGTGTCCTTTAATGGTAATCTCCTCCGATAATTCAGACACATTATTTACAATCTAGTTACATTAGCAGTTACACCTACTTTTAAGTAGTGTCATGCATGACATAAACTTTGGTAATGGGCTTTGATTTTATCTATTTACTTTAACCATACCTTTCAACTTGGACGTCTAATGACAACTTTTAATAAAATGAAAAATGTTCTATTGCTAACGACTATTACTAGTTTGGTGGGCTGTACTACTGTCGCCGATATGGCAGGGTACGATACTGCTAGCCTAAATAGCGATGCGGCGAAAAGTTACTCTCAAGTGGTTTCTAGTGCTAAGAGTCAAGGCGCAGTAGATAATACTTCTTCGACTGCCATTCGAGTTAAGAAAGTCTTTAACCGTATAAAGCCTTACGCTGTTCAAGCTAATACAACAGGCGTGCCTTTTGATTGGCAGATCACTGTTATACGCTCACCTGAATTAAATGCTTGGGCAATGCCTGGTGGCAAAATGGCTTTTTACACAGGTATTGTAGAGACGCTAAAGCTAACTGATGCAGAAATCGCTGCAATTATGGGACACGAAATGACCCATGCATTGTCTGAGCACAGTAAAAAGGACGCAGGGCAAAAGGTTCTGACCGGTTTAGCGATGCAATTAGGTGGTGCGCAACTACAGTCAAAAACAGGGTTAAGTGATGATTCGCTAGGTTTGATTAGTGACTTAGGTATTGATAAGCCGTTTTCTCGTAGTCAAGAATCAGAAGCTGATGCGGGTGGTTTACGTTTGATGGCTCAGGCAGGCTATAATCCAGCATCTGCCGTTTCAGTATGGGAAAAAATGGAAGCCGAAAATGGTCGTAGCAGCACTTTAGCTACGTTGACATCTACGCATCCAAACTCTGGGCAGCGTATCGCTAAAATTAAAGCACTTTTGCCTGAAGTGACACCAATTTATCAAGCGGCTATTAAATAAGGCATTTAGTGGTAAGTAGTTCGTTAGATAATATTTAAAAAAGCAAGTCGCAAGACTTGCTTTTTTTGTAGAGAAATATTGAGCAGTGGCTGATTTGATTTTGAAATTACGTCATGATGTTGAATTTTCTATATCTAACAACTAAATATCGGAGCCAATTCCGCTTTTTACTTATATCTTGGATAACACAGTGACGGGTGCTAAAGTCAGAGTCCTTCCAGCATTCGAGTGACCGCCTCTAGCCAAGCACCCACAGCCCTGTGCATCATCAAGGATACCGCTATAATCGCGGCTAAACCACGTCTCAATGCGACTATTTGGTATTAAGTATAGTTTACTCTCTTGTTGTGTCATAAAATTTATTGAACCCAAGAGCTAAGTTAAATTATCTGTTAAGTTGTTGGTATGTTCTAACCACATTTTTACGGAAGGTTCGCTGTTTGGGTTGTTTTCAATCTTTTCTTGAAGTAACTCTAATATCCATAATCTGACATCCTCTCTTTTACCTTCAATCTCATTCAAGCTTGGATGAAGTAATATTGAATGAATAAATAATTTACGATTCCCTAAAATCATGTCGATATTTGTCCAAATTACTCTTCTCAACATATATTTATCAACTAATTTCAGTATATTTCCATCACTAGGATTGTATACACTGCGATTGCTTTTATGAAAATCTAAAAATATAGATGACACAATATCAGAGCTGATATTATTAGTTTTATAATCATTTATTGTATTAACAGTAAAGTCATAAAACCGATCATTTTCCTTTCTGCCAAAGGAGTAAAAGTCATCAATAGAGACCCTTATTTGATGATGGTTAATACTATTTGTGATATGTCGTTTTATATGTGCTTCTAGCTGACTAGCCAAATCCTTTTTATTACATATTTCGAGAATATCACAGTAAAAACTTAAGTTATTGAGTTGTGTTCTTCCTACCTTAGCGCAGGCTGTATAGTATAAGCGCTCTGCAAAGTGAGGCTCTATTTCCATACTATGAAACTCATTTAAAATATCAGAAATTAGTCTATCAGTCATTAATTTTTCTTCAGTAATCCTGTCCTTTTCTATAAGGTTGCTAGTGGCTTCTTTATCGAAATCTAACTCTGTAATCCAAGATACAACAATTTCTCCCCAATCTGAGATCTCAAAATAATTATAAAATGGATGAATGGAATCATTAATCTTATTAAATTTAGCTATATTATCTGGAATCTCATTTTGTTCTTTATAAGCATTTTGTTTTTTGTAGCCTCTAAAATTCTTAATGTTTTTAGAGTTGAAGCTATCAATAAAAAATTTAAAATCAACGTCATCACCTAGCGCTGATGGCATATCATATGCCATTCGTATTATTAAGATAAATCTCAATATTTGCTCTTTACTTAACTGTGATAATGAATGAAAAGACTTATCAAAGAGTTTAAAGGACCTATCAACCCGTTGGTAGAACCGTAAGTTCTTTATTTCAATAATTTCATAAAATTGCTCATATATTGTAAAGACCTTACTATCTACGATGCTTTTGATAATAGATAGCGAGTTATCTAAAACAAGCAATTCATCGAAAACTTTCTCCTTATGCTTATCGAAATAATCTTTATCTTCTGATTGCTCGTTGTGTAATATCATAACAATTTGGCACTTACGTTCATTTTTAAGATAATTCACCAAACCCATTATTTCTGACATTGGTAAGTTATCTGATTTCCTTTCTATGTCGTCTAAGCAAACCAATGTATTCTTGAGATGTGAAAAAATAACATTGGTAATAATATTATTACCAAGATTCAGTCCTATGCGTACATCAGAAGTAGTTCCAATGCTACTACCTGTCAGGGATGATAGAAGCCTTTTAGTAGGTTTGAGGATGTCTTTCTTCCATATATTGTCGTTAATCCCTACTGATTTATGCACTTCTATAGCAATTGTAGATTTTAGGCTTGCTAATGAATCCAGACCAAATAAAGAAACGTATGCATATTTTTTACCAGAAAACACTTCTTTATTTTCATCGCGGATTTTGTCCCATAGGTGTGTCTTACCGACACCCCACTCACCAGTTAACGCAATAGCCCATGGTTTTTCGTTATCAATAAGTTTTATAAGTCGATTCTCAAGATTCTCAACATTTGCCATTGCTTATTGCCTTACATATGTTCTTAAAATAACGATTATATTAACACCAAAATAAAACTTCCACCCAACAAAAAAAGCCACTCCCTAAAGAGTGACCTTTTATCAATCATAACTAACGGTATTAGCTCACTTCTTTCA
>NZ_JBQSVL010000016.1:0-55653 GCF_052376215.1 Psychrobacter sp. AOP7-B1-24 | reverse complement strand
GGTCTGAGATCAACGAATTCTGCTAAATAACTCCGCTGCTTTTGTCCATACTTCGGTACGCCAATGCTCATGCATCGGGTTTTTGGTGATGCAGAAGTTGGTATAGCCGGTATCTGCTCTTGTCTCTCTGACAAGTCCTGCTTGTATCTTAGCGAGATAGTCTAAGGCTTTACGACTGCCATGCTCACTGGTGCAAACAGGCGTTTTTAGCTTATAGACAATGTGAGTGTGTCCGTTTGAAGGGTTTTGGCTTGGGACGAATGACAAGAATGCCCAAATCATCGGTGCAATAAGGCTTATGAGAGAGGTTTTCGTATATTTCAGGTAGTATTAACATCACGCACACTTGTGTTGGTGCGTTTGCTGATAGAAAATGACCGTTCGAATATGGTGGGTTTTATATCTGCTGACACAGATTAAAATTCATCTAACCCCTAGTGTTGGTAGCACTGGGGGTTAGTCGTTTCTAGCACTTGAGTTTACGCTTTCATCTTTGTTTCATCAATTAGCAAGTTCCTCGCAAAGCCGTGCTATTTGAGACTCAGCACTCTATCTTTGATTTAACATTCGATAACTATCACAACTAGCTTGTTCCCCATTATCACAAGCTATACCAAACCATTCTTTGGCAGTCGCTGTATTTTGACGAACACCTTTACCTTCGTAGTACATCATTCCAAGTCTAAATTGAGCAATTCTATGTTCTTGGTAGGCTGCTTTTTCAAACCACTGCGCAGCCTTGGAATAATCCTGACGTACACCTTCACCTGTTTCATACATCGAACCCAGAATAAAGTGAGCGAAGCCATTTCCTTGATTAGCCAATCGTTGAACTTGATTAAAGTCCAAAGCCATCGCTGAAACAGAAAACATAGCAGCGACTAAAAGGAGGGGTACTTTGCTAATAAATGGGATTTTGAACAGTGGCATAGCGGATCTCTATAGATAGATTTTCAGGACATACATTTGTGCGTTATTGCCATGATAGCAGAGATATTTTAGAGCAACCTACTAAGTGACTTTCCACCCCTATTTCCATTTACAATAATCCACCTTTATATCAGCAGGCATTTAATCTAAACGGCAGTTACACAGAATTCGGGATGGGCTCAGATATTTCATGTACCTCAGGGCTTTTTACGACTTATATCAACCCTCTAATTAGGGCGTGTTGAACATTCAAATGTTAGGACTGCTGATCGCTAAAATTGCACCAAACTAGGCGCAAACCGACGATAATATCGAGATCTTAGCTAGGCTTGCAACAACGTTTGGGGTGATTTTAGCATCAGCCCTTCGGGGCAGTACTCTTTTTTGCCAATATATGGCGAAATTGTTTCACCTAGAATGACTAGGCATCAAAAATTTCACTGCATATTGTCTAAAAAATAGTCACTGCCAGCACCACATTTGAATGTTCAACACGCCCTAATAATATCTTCTGCAAGAATTATCAATTATTTTGATGGTTAATCACCTTTTACAATCTTAGGTGGTCCTTTTAATAAGTGCTCGTCAGCAAACTCATCTGCCGAGTTATGATCTGCGGACTCTTCAGTAATAAAGTGCTGCTGCGCTCTATACAATATTAATCTATCTCGACTCAAACCACGCAGTAACGCATACATCATTGCAAATATAACCAAAGCAAATGGTAAACCTGCTACGATCGCAGCCGCTTGCAAGGCCTTTAAGCCACCCGCCGCAAGTAAAACAGCTGCAATGACACCTTCCGTACTCGCCCAAAATAAGCGTTGGATCTTTGGCGGATTGGTATCACCACCTGCTGTCAGCATATCAATCACAAAACTTGCTGAATCTGATGACGTCACAAACCAAAGTACAATCATCATGACAATCATAAAAGTAATGGGCTGCGCCAATGGATAGTACTCAACCAATTTAAAGATTGCACTACCAAAGTCCGTTTGTACTGCTTCGACCAACCCTGGACTCGCTAGCGCTGGATCGATAGCAGAAAGCAGCTCCATATGGATAGCAACGCCACCAAACGTTGAAAACCAAAAGAATAATATCATCATGGGAATGAGTAAAACCCCAAGAATAAACTCTCTAATCGTACGACCACGGCTAATACGAGCAATGAACACACCGACAAATGGTGCCCAACTTACCCACCATGCCCAATAGAATATCGTCCATGCTGACTGCCAGTTTTCTTGACCTTCATAAGACTCACCCCATAGACCTAGCGGCACAACCACTGAAAGATAATTACCGATGTTTTCTAGAAAGCTGTCAAAGATGAAAAGCGTTGGACCTAGTACAACCATAAAACCAAGCAAAATAGCCGTCAAACCAATATTCACATCGCTTAAACGCTTGATACCCTTGTCCAAGCCCATCATAACAGAGCAAGCTGCAAGCACCGTCACAAAAGCGATTAAAGCGATTTGTATCGTTAGACTATTAGGAACCCCAAATAATCGCTCCAGTCCTGAGTTGATCTGCATCACCCCAAGACCGAGTGAAGTCACCACACCAAACATCGTGCCAAATACCGCCAAGATATCAACGGCATGTCCCCATGGACCATAGATTTTTTTGCCTAATAAAGGGTAAAGCGTCGAGCGAATTGATAATGGTAATCCACGGCGAAAATGAAAATAAGCCAATGCTAATGCTACGATCGTATAAACCGCCCACGCATGTAGACCCCAATGCAAAAAAGTAATGTTCATCGCTTGCTTAGCGGCAGTGATAGTTTCAGCTTTGCCAAGAGGTGGTGCCATAAAGTGATATAGCGGCTCAGCCGTACCCCAATAGACCAGCCCGATACCAATACCAGCTGAAAACAGCATGCCAATCCATGAAAATAGACTGTATTGCGGCGCTTCAGTCTGAGCACCTAGACGAATATCACCATAACGACTCATGGCCAAATAAATACAAAGTACTAGAGCCACATTGACCAGAATAATGAAGAACCAACCAAACTTATCCGTAATAAAGTCTTGTAAAAAACTGAATAACGTTCCAGCCGTCTCGGTAAAGAATGCACCAAAAATAATGAATGCAATAATAAGTAGTGCAGAAACCATAAAAACAGGCTTACTTACCCGTGGAAAAGGGCCTAACCTGTCAACCTTAACATGATCCATTTGTCTATTAACCTTTACTTTTTAGAGCGGTAACCTTAACAAGTTAGCTAATAACTATCAAATTTATCCAATTACTTACACGTTCATCATTGACTGACACAAGTCTCAACGTGTCTGATTATTAGGGTCTAAGCCACGTCTTTTTACTGCGGTGACAATCGTAATAAGCCACTCTCTTTACCATCTTCTAACACCCAAACACTACCATCTACCGCCAGTACACTCCGAACACGCTCACCCATATCATATCGGTAACGTTCAAATGCCGTGTTGTCATCATTGATAGCAACGACAATCAGCGATTGGGAGGACAAACCGCTGATCAGCATACTGTTTTGCCATGCTGGAAAGTCATTATGCGTACCCGAAGAGTAGCTGCTCATCGATGAGGGTGATATAACCGGTGTCCATGTAATCTTAGGTGCCTCAAATTCAGGACGAGTACTATGATCAGGAATATCAGTACCTGAATAATTACGACCATTAGAGACAATCGGCCATCCATAGTTCTTACCTTTTTCAATCAAGTTAAATTCATCACCACCTCTTGGACCCATTTCATGCGCCCACAACTTACCATTGTCATCGAATACCATACCCAATATATTGCGATGACCTACTGTCCAAAACTGCTTAGCAATGGCGTTCTCATTATTCACAAATGGATTGTCTGTTGGGATAGAACCATCAGCATTTAGACGTATGACTTTACCTAAGTTGACACTCATATCTTGCGCTGGCGTTTTTTCTTGGCGCTCGCCTGAGCTGATGTATAGATACTGTCCATCAGGCGAGAACAAGAGACGATAACTGTAATGACCTTGTCCTTTTACTTTTGGAGACTGCTCCCAGATTGGCGTAATAGCTTGCAAACTTGGTGTGCTGGTATCTGCTCCTGTTAATCTTGCCTTAATAACTTTAGCACCAAATGTATTGCTATCAGCATCCGTCTCAACATAGCTCAAATATATATTATTAGTACGGGCAAAATCTGGTGCAATAATAATATCGCCTAAACCGCCCTGACCACCGTAAGCAACTTTTGGTACGCCAGTGACTGCTGTCTTGGCACCTGTTTCGGTATCGACCACAAATAACTCACCTGTCTTTTGTGTCACTAGTATTTTTTGTGGTTCGTTATCAACCTTAGGTAGGGCTGTCATCGCCCAAGGCTCATCAAAAGTTGCAACTGTTTCAGTGATAAATGTTGGTTTATCACTATTCGTGGACGAATGAGCATCTGAGGTTTTGGCATCTTTATACTCTGCCAACTCTTCATTGCTATTGACTGCTGTCTGATTGGAGCAAGCCGATGTGCTAAACAGCAACGCTGTCATGATTAACGGTAAGGTTAATGGCCTATTTTTCTGTTTTTTATTGCTCATCACCATGTCATCTCCCTTGTTTTATGTTTAACACTTAAACCAGTTATAACATAACCAAAGTATGAAAACGGTAACATAATTATAGCGCACAACAAAAAACCCCTTAATTGCCTATATAAAAAATAAGCAAGTAAGGGGTTGGGTTTTACTCAAAAAACAGTTTAGAGCACTTGGTATTAGCTCACTCTAAGCTTATCAAAAGTCAGTTTGTCATCTGCATCAACATCGACTTTAATGATATCTCCTGCAACAAAATCACCCGCTAATAGCTTCAATGATAATGGATTTTCGATCTCTTGTTGGATAGCACGTTTTAATGGACGTGCACCATACACAGGGTCATAACCGACTGCGACCAGCTTATTCATCGCATCTGCTGATAGCTCGATATCCATCTCACGCTCATGTAGACGTTGACGCAAGCGATCTAATTGAATCGCTGCAATACCTGCCATTTGCGACATACCTAGTGGATGGAATACCACGATTTCATCAATACGGTTAACGAACTCTGGACGGAAGTGCTGCCCGACAGAATCCATGACCTCGGCTTTGATATCATCATAGCTCTCGCCGACCATCTCTTGAATTTTATGCGAGCCCAAATTACTGGTCATAATGATCACAGTGTTTTTGAAATCCACCACCCGACCCTGTGAATCTGTCAAACGTCCATCGTCTAATACTTGCAATAAGATATTAAACACATCAGGATGTGCTTTTTCAACTTCGTCAAACAAAATCACACTATAAGGTTTACGGCGTACCGCTTCCGTCAGGGCACCACCTTCTTCATAACCCACGTATCCTGGAGGCGCACCTACCAAGCGACTGACACTGTGCTTCTCCATGTACTCACTCATGTCGATACGTATAATCGAATCTTCACTATCAAACAAGAAGTTCGCCAATGATTTGGTCAACTCAGTTTTACCAACACCAGTAGGTCCAAGGAATAAGAACGATCCAGATGGACGATTAGGATCAGACAAGCCAGCGCGGCTACGACGTACCGCATTTGCCACGGCTTGCACCGCCTCGTCTTGACCAATCACACGCTCATGGAGCTTTTCTTCCATCTCTAGCATTTTGTCACGTTCGCCTTGCATCATTTTACTGACAGGAATACCTGTCGCAGCAGCAACAACTTCAGCAATCTCATTGTCTGTTACTTTGTTACGCAGCAATTTTATGTTATTACCTTCACCCGTCTGCTCTTTTTGCTCTGCTAAATCAGACTCAGTGATACGACGCTCGAGCTGTGGAATAGTTTCATACTGTAGCTTACTCATGGTCTCGTAGTCGCCTTCACGGCTGGCTTTGTCATAAGCAATACGAGCTTTGTCCAACTCATCCTTTAACTGCTGACTGCCTTTGACTAACGCTTTTTCTGCTTGCCAAACCTCATTAAGATCCGCGTACTCTTTTTCTAACTCTTCAATTTGACTATCAAGCACTTTACGCTCAGCTTGCGCACCAGCATCCTCTTCATTTTTGAGCACTTCACGCTGCATTTTTAGCTGGATCAAACGACTATCAAGCTTACCCAATGCTTCAGGTTTGCTGTCCATCTCCATACGTAAACGACTGGCCGCTTCATCAATCAAGTCAATCGCTTTATCCGGTAACTTACGGTCAGTAATATAGCGATGGCTCATACGTGCCGCCGCAATGATGGCGCTGTCTTGAATATCAACACCGTGATGTAACTCATAGCGCTCTTTTAGCCCCCGCAATATCGCAATGGTGTCTTCTACCGTTGGCTCATCGACCAAGACTTTTTGGAAGCGACGCTCAAGTGCGGCATCTTTTTCGATATATTGGCGATATTCATCCAGTGTCGTCGCTCCAACACAATGCAACTCACCACGTGCTAACGCAGGCTTTAGCATGTTGCCTGCATCCATTGCACCTTCAGATTTACCTGCACCCACCATGGTATGCAGCTCATCTATGAATAAAATGACATTGCCTTCTTGCTTGGCCAAATCACTCAGCACACTTTTGAGACGCTCTTCAAACTCACCGCGGAATTTTGCACCCGCAATCAGAGCACCTAGATCTAACGATAGTACCTCTTTACGGCGTAAACCTTCTGGCACATCACCATTAACAATTTTTTGGGCCAATCCTTCAACGATAGCTGTTTTACCAACACCTGGCTCACCAATCAGTACTGGGTTATTTTTGGTACGACGAGACAACACTTGAATAGTACGGCGAATCTCTTCATCACGACCAATCACTGGATCAAGCTTGCCAAGCTCCGCCTGTTCAGTCAGATTAATGGTATATTTGTTTAGTGCATCACGCTGATCTTCAGCATTTTGATTATTAACGGTGTCATCACCACGTAACTCCTCAATCACTGCTTTCAATTTGCTTGCTGTTACGCCAGCACTTTCAAATATTTTTTTAGTTTCGCCCTGTTCAGACAGTGCCAATATCACCCATTCAGTGGCAATAAAGTCATCACCTTCTTTTTGAGCTTGACGATCGGCTAAATTTAAAATTTTAACCGAGTTTGGATTTAGATTAACATCTCCTGTCGGCTCCGAGATGGTTGCTTGGTTATCAAGTGCCTTTGCCACGCCATTCTTTAAGGCAGGAATAGACGCACCTGCTTGTTGACAGATAGACAAATTGGATTCATCTTGCAGCAATACAGCAAGCAAATGCACAGGATCGATTCCAGTATGATCACGACCTAATGCAAGGCTCTGTGCTTCTTGAATGGCGGATTGCAGTTTTTGGGTAAATTTTTCAAATCTCATATTCGTATCCTCTTATAATTGGTATAGTCAGTCACTTTTCTATCGTTCGCTTATGACTGTTATCTGTCATTTATATAAGGTATATATATAATTATTTCAAGCCAATTATCAAACAAAGCCCTACTATTAGCAATGATATTTACTAAGAGCTATTAATTAATAGGGTTAAAATGTAGTTTTAAGTTCAGATTAACAGTTTTTTAGAAGAAAATATGCAGAATGGTTTGAAAAAGAAAGGTGAATATAAGTATGACAAATAGGGCATTTTGAGCATTCAACGAATTTTATGCCCTATAATTTTTTTAAATTGATTGTATTCTTTAGGGCTGATTGTATTCTGTAGGACTAATCGTATATTGAAAGCGTTCATCGATCTACTCTACAATCTCAATGGCAGTACCAACCTTTACCGCAGCCATAATCTCGTCCATTTCGTTATCAGTAACAGCAATACAGCCGTCCGTCCAATCATACTTCTGATTGATAGAGGCTAAATGACCAAAGCCGTTCATCTGTCCATGAATCATAATATCTCCACCCGGACTGACGCCCAATTGCTGAGCGCGTGCTTTATCGGAAGCATTGGGATAGCTGATGTGAATAGAGCGATGAGCAATAGAGTTTTCGTTTTTGTAATCTAAGGTATAAGTACCAACTGGTGTACGCTGATCACCCTCTTGCTGCTTGTGACCCACTGGACTGTCACCCAATGCAATATGATACGTACGAATCACATCATCGCCACTCAATAATTGCAAACGGCGCTCAGACTTATCAACGAACACTTTATCAATCACCACGTCAGCGATAGGTTGATTGTTTACTTGTTCAAAGGATGTATCACTAGCAGAAGCGCGTGTCATATAATTAAAAGCGATGCTGCTGATAATGGTCACTACCCCAATGCCTATCAAAATAAATAATGAGCGATAAGTATGATTACGCGATAATGCCATGACAAAAACCCCTCTGATATCGATGATTGCAAATAAGCTATCATCGTAATATATCAAAGCTTGTCGCTTGCTAATGTGTAAAGTATATGAAAAATCACACTCACTATGTCATTGAATACAGATCACTACACCATACGAATTGCACCATCTAAGCGGATGACTTCGCCATTGAGATAAGCGTTATCGATAATATGGAGGGCAAGTTTGGCAAATTCATTTGGATTGCCCAAACGCTTAGGATAAGGAACACCTGCCTCTAACTGCCCGCGCGCTTTTTCAGGAATACTGTCCATCATCGGTGTGGCAAACACTCCAGGTGCGATCGTCATCACGCGAATACCATGACGAGCCAGCTCACGTGCTAACGGTAAGGTCAAACCGACCACACCTGCCTTAGATGATGAATAACTGGCTTGCCCGACTTGCCCATCAAAAGCAGCGATGGACGCTGTATTAATGATAATACCTTGATCCGCGTTCTTTTCTACATTGGTATTTGCACTGCTATCACTGACTACGCGCTTAGCAATACTGGCCGCGACCAAACGCGCAACGTTAAACGAGCCGACAAGGTTGATATTAACACCGCGACTGAATGACTCAAGATCAGCAGGGTTGTTATCACGATCGAGCAGTTTCTGTACGACAGCAATACCTGCACAGTTGATCGATCCCTGCAAACCACCGAACGCTTTTTCTGCCAACTCAACAGCTGCTTGCACTTCATCACCACTGGTGACATCACAACGTACAAAACGTGCCCTATCACCCAACTCAGTGACCAATGACTGTCCTGCTGACTCGTTTAGATCAGCGATGACGACATTGCCACCTTGATCGACGATAGCGCGAGCTACTGACTCTCCCAGACCTGACGCACCACCAGTAACTAAAAAGCTGTGTTTTTCAATTTGCATAATTATTCCTTTAATGAGTATTTTTATTGAGCATTTTCTTAAAAAGTTGACGCATTGATACTTAATCTTCAACCCAGTTGCTAAAAGCTATTGTGAACACTGTTGCCACTAAGCCAATGACAAACTACGTAACAAGAAGCGCTGAATTTTTCCACTAGGCGTTTTTGGTAACTCTGTTACAAACTCGACCTCGCGCGGATAAGCATGAGTAGATAGACGTTTGCGTACCAGTTCTTGTATTTCTTTGGTAGTATCATCATTACCAATGATGCCGTCTTTTAGCACCACATAAGACTTGATAGTATGACCACGCACTTTATCTGGTACACCTACCGCTGCCGACTCTGCGACTGCTGCGTGTTCGAGTACCGTGTTTTCGACATCGGTAGGTCCGACGCGATAACCTGCAGTAATGATGATGTCATCATCACGCCCTGAAAACCAATAACTGCCATCACTGTGGCGCTCGACCACATCACCTGTCAAATAGTAGTCACCTACAAAGGCTTGTTTTTCATTCCAACTATAACCGCGGAAATAAAACGCAGGTGACTGACTGACAACGACTGCTAACTGCCCTTGTTCACCATCAGGCAATACATTCATATCATCATCTAATACCACTAGTGTATGCCCTGGTAGCGCCATACCCATTGATCCATTAGGGCACTCATGTGCTAATGCATGATGTGCGCAGCAAGTCATACCAGTTTCTGTTTGTCCATATTGGTCTTTTACTTGACACTCTAGATAGGTTTCAACCCAGTTGACAACTTCTGTATTCAATGTCTCGCCTGCCGAATTGGCACAACGTAAAGACAGCTTGCTGGTGATATCGTCACGATCGTCCTCAAATACACCGCTAGATTTCATCATGCGAAAGGCTGTTGGTGAAGAGGCCGAATTGGTAATCTGATGGCGAACCATAAAGTCACGCGTATTAATCGCGTCAAACCCCGCTTCATTAAAATAAGTCGTGATGCCCAGTAGTAAAGGCCCTGTGATAGCATAGTACAAGCCATATGCCCAACCTGGATCTGCCATGTTCCAATATTGATCATCTTCGCGTAGGTCGATGGCGTAGCGCATATATAAATAAAAAGCAGACAATGCCGCTAACGGCACGCTGACACCTTTTGACTTACCTACCGTACCAGAGGTAAACATTTGCAAGAATGGTGCATCGGTATTAAGCGACACAGGTTCTAAAGTTTTTGACTGCGCTGACATTGATTCAGCATAATGCTCATCACCCCAAGTCTGAGAATCCACAGCGCTACCCACCAATACCATTTTGGTTTGCTCAGCCAAATCTTCAAACTTGTCACGGTTTTCTTGATTGGTAAAAACAACTTTGGTATTCGCTTTGTCCATTCGATATTTAAGCGAATCATAACCAAAGGCAGTAAATAACGGTTGATAAACTGCGCCAATACGCCACGTTGCTAATACAACGATGAGCAACTCAGGTGTGCGTGGTAACATGGTTGCAACTTGGTCACCAACCTGTACGCCATAAGACAGTAATAAATTAGCGACTTGCGCACTCGCTATATCTAGCTCAGCAAAGCTCATACGAGTCACCTTGCTGGTAGTATCTTCATGCACCAGCGCGATGTTATCGCCGCGACCATCACGTACGTGACGACCACAGCATGCCATATAAGCGTTTAATCGATCATCGATATGCTTGCCAAATATTTCTGACAGCAGCGATTCCATATCAAAATTGTTATAGTAATCGGTATAGTTTTTTGGTGCGCTGGTCGCGCCTACGTCAATAATCGTAGGAGTTTGAAAGGTAGTGTTCATAAGCTAATCCTTTAGCAATAACAGGTAAAATGGTGTTTATGATTGTAAAACGGTCCCATCCTGTAGACCATTTAATATCTTCGTATTTATCATGTCTTATTAGTAACGCATTTTTAATTTTATTTCAATACATAACGTATCATTTTTATAAATCAGTAATTTATGTCTTATAACTAGCTCCATCTAAATACTAAGAAAACCAAGCAGTGCTTTTTCTTCACAACTTTGATGCTCTTTAGTGCGCCCGCGACGGTATTTTTTGTAGCTATTAAAAAATTGCCCTGCCAAAAACCGCTCAATAATAATTGGATGAATATAAGAGGCGCGGCAAACTGTTGGCGTGTTGCCTAGCTCTTTTGCCACATTTTTTACCATATCGACAACCAACTGCTGGCGCTCGGCGCTTTTAGGCTCAGTGGCTAATGTGTCTTTTCCAGCCATCGTTTGTAGCTCATCATATAAGTAGCTTGCGGCAAGCACACTGGCCATCCATGTGCGAAAATCCTTGGCACTATAAATATTGCTATTGCCATCACACATATGAGTGCGTATATAATCATTGATATCGGCACTATCGACGACTTGCTTATGACCGTCTTCGTCCAAATATTTAAAAATCTGATAACCCGGTAACTCAGAACAAGCCTGTACAATGTCTATCAGGCGCTCATCTTGCAGCTCAATATGATGCTCTTTAGCACTTTTTCCGACAAAATCAAACGCCAGTCCATTGTCCGTTTCGCTCACGTGTTTACTTCTAAGAGTACTCAGACCATAGCTTTTATTTAGCTTGGCATAACGACTATTACCCACACGGATTAATGTGGTTTCTAACAACCTAATCACCGCTGCGAGAACATTAGCGCGTGACAATGACGCAGCCTCCAAATCCACCTCAACCTGAGCGCGTAGAGTGGGCAGCGCCTCGGCAAAGCCAATCATCGCATCGAATTTGGCCCGATCACGTACGCGATTCCATTCTGGATGATACAGATATTGCTTGCGCGACTTGTCATCACGCCCTGTCGATTGCAGATGCCCTTTTTCATCTTGACATATCCACACCTCTGACCACATCGGTGGTATAACCAACGCATCAAAACGCTTGCGCAGCGCCCTATCTTTCACCGTCTTGCCAGCGGCATCTTTGTAAGTAAAGCCGCGACCCCAGCGCCGACGCGTAAACCCAGGCTCATCATCGCTAACATAACGCAAATTCGCCAAACGAGCCAAATGTTCGTAGTCATGGCATGCATCTATGTCTGTATCTGTCTGATGATTTGCCTGAACCATAAAATTATCCGTCTTATAAACTAGTCGTTTTAGCATAATTAATGACGGCTATTTTTACTGTTTGCTTGGCGCAGAGAATGTGTAAGGCTCTGTAAAATTGAGCGGATGGCAGGGTTATCAATGATGAGTTATTAAGTCATCATTGATAACCCTATTCATTAATCGATCTGAGTAAAGCATTATGAAAAACCCTTCTATAATAATCACTCCGTTGTCCAATGCTGATTACGCTAACTGGTTAGATTTGTGGCAACGTTATTTGACATTCTATGAGACCAGTTTGCCCATGAGCACAACTGATACTACATGGCGCAACTTACTAGATAGCAACGTGGCTATTTATGGTTTTGCCGCATGGCAGGATACTACGTTGATAGGTATCACCCATGTGGTGCTGCATCCCAATACATGGGATACCACGGAATGTTGTTATTTAGAAGACCTATACGTTAATGAGTCTGTTCGTGGACAAGGTGTCGGGCGCGCATTAATTGAACAAGTATATGACTTTGCCCGCCAGCAAAACTGCAACCGTGTGTATTGGACAACGCAAGAAGGCAATACAACCGCGCGCAACCTGTATGACACCATTGCCACTCAAACTAATATGGTGCAGTATCGTAAAAACTTATGACTTATCTCTTCTCTCTTATGATTAAACATGAATGAGCAAGTAATAAATGAACCAAATAAAAACGCCAAGCATTGGATGCTTGGCGTTTTCTTATTCAGACCATTTTAGATTAAAAAATCTTAAATATTATTTACCATAGACACATAAGTAAGCGGTTTCTACTGCTACTTTTACTTGGAATTTTTGATTGGCTTCAACCGTAAACTGCTCGCTAGCGTTAAAAGTCTGCCACTCGTTAGCTTCTGGTAATTTAACGGTCAACGCGCCACTTACCACGCTCATGGTTTCGAACTCACTGGTACCAAACTCATACTCACCAATTTCCATAACACCGACAGTCGCAGGCTTAGTTGCTGTCTGAAAGGCAATAGAAGTCACTTTATCATCAAAATAATTATTAACGCTTAGCATAATTTTCCTTAATTAAATATTGGTTACTATTTTATTTTACAATCCTGCTTTTAGACTGGCTTCGATAAACTGATCGAGGTCACCATCTAGCACAGAACCAGTGTTAAAGGTCTCGACACCGGTACGCAAGTCTTTGATACGCGAATCATCGAGCACGTACGAGCGAATCTGACTGCCCCAGCCCACATCAGACTTATTATCTTCAACGGCTTGCTGTTTTTCCATGCGCTTTTGCATCTCAAGCTCATACAATTTAGCACGTAGCATTTTCATAGCGGTGGCTTTGTTACCATGTTGGCTACGCTCGTTCTGACAAGTCACGACGACACCGCTTGGCTCATGGGTGATACGTACCGCAGAATCTGTGGTGTTCACATGCTGACCACCCGCACCAGATGAGCGATAAGTATCGATACGCAAATCAGCCGGATTAATATCAATATCGACATTGTCGTCAATTTCAGGTGACACAAACACCGCAGCAAATGAGGTATGACGACCATTATTACTATCAAATGGTGACTTACGGACTAAACGATGCACACCGATCTCGGTACGCAACCAACCAAAAGCATAATCGCCTTTGATCTCAATCGTGGCTGACTTGATACCAGCGACGCTACCTGATGATACTTCAATGACATCAACCTTGAAGTCATGCGCTTCTGCCCAGCGGGTATACATACGCAGCAGCATCTCTGCCCAGTCTTGCGCCTCAGTACCACCGCTACCTGATTGAATATCCAAGTAGCAGTTGTTTGGATCCATCTCACCACTGAACATCCGGCGAAACTCTAAATCTGCCACTCGCTCTTCAGCGCTATCAAGTTCGCCCTGCACATCAGCAAGCAACGACTCGTCTTCTGCTTCTACTGCCAGCTCTAACATAGCAGACGCATCTTCTAGCGTGGTTTCAAGAGAGACTACCACATCGATGACACCATCTAAATGACTTTTTTCTTTGTTAATTTTGGTCGCGCGCTCTGGATCGTTCCATAGCTCGGGGTTTTCTAATTCTAAATTGACTTCTTCTAAGCGTTCTTGCTTACCGTCGAAGTCAAAGATACCTCCGCAAGTCCTGCCCACGCTCAGATAAGTCTTTGATTTTTTCTTGATACGGATTGATTTCCATAAGTGTTCCTGTACTTTTTTGATAAAAATAAATATCTAAATGATATGCCACTATTTTAAATGAGATTGACACTGAATAGTTGGCTAATTATTGCCTATACTCATTGCTGACTATAATGGCTGCGACCCATAGTTATTACTGACTATGCATAGATGCTGCCTAAATCGACCAATCCTCTACTGCCCAACGATGGGCTAACGCATGAGCATGCAGCGCCTCATCAGGTGAGACGCAGATAGCGATATCCGCCCACTCAAGTAGCGGAATGTCATTTTTAGAATCCGAATACGCATACGTTTTTTCAAAGGTCACGCCAGCCAATTGCTGCTTACTCACCCACTTGTCTAGATGATATATCTTACCTTCTTTAAAGTTGGGCTTGTCCGCTAATTTACCCGTATAACGCTCGTTTTCTATCTCGAGCGGCGTCGATAACACGTTGGCGGAGTCGATACCAAAACGTTTGGCAATAGCAGAGACCACAAAGTCGTTAGTAGCAGAAATAATCACTACAGCATGCCCCTTTTCAACATGCTGGCACAACACCTCCATCGCTTTTGGCCGAATATGCGGCTCAATTTCACGCTTAATATAATCCTCACGCAGCTCATGCAACCGTGCCAACGGCAAGGTAGTCAAAAACTGGGCGACAAACTCATTGTACTCTGTCGCGTCAAGTGTACCTTCGATATAATCCTGATAAAACTTCTGATTGGCCGTGCGATACTGTGCCTCATCGACCAGACCATTATTGACGATATACTCACCCCATAGATAGTCGCTATCGACATCGAGTAACGTGTGATCTAAATCAAATAACGCCAGTTCTTTTTGAGTGTTTTGGACAGTAGACGGTTGCATAGTAAAGCCTTATTATTTTTTGAAAAATTTGATAGTGAGTAGAATTGATTATAATTAAAGGTTATATCGACTGTGTTTTAGCTAAAGCCTTTAATATAGTCGGTTTTTTGGATATAACATTTATTCGGTAAATTTTGAGAAGTCTACTGTTTGCCAGACAAAATTGTGCTAAATTATTTATTCAGCTTACTTTATAAGACATACCACGACCTTAATAAGCAACCCGAGAACCTTATGAAAGCGTATCATAACAAAACCGACTTATTTAGTAGATCACAAATTAACAAGGTGCATCGCCCTGCTCGCTCGATTAAAGAAATCAGACAGCGTCAGTTGGGAGATGCTTATCAATCGCCTTGGGATCGCCTAGTTCATGCCCTCTTAAACGGCTTGATGTATGGCTTTGGTGGATTGCTTATCGACGTGGTCATTGTTGTCGTTCGTTCAATAGCTGATATCGGTAATGGTGAGATTTTTTGGTTATTCACCCCTTTTATGTTGGTACTTGGGGTAATCATTGGGTTAGTCGTTGGTAAAAACGCAGGGGCCGAGAGCGTTAATGCACTACATATCGATGAAACTGCTGACCATAACCCTTATCTCGATGACACCTCTATCAATCATGATATTTTTCGCGGTTTAATCGTTGGTATCGCTATCTTTGCCATTATCTGGCTCGCTATGATGTTTATCATGTGACGTTACTCTCATGGCAATAGATAAAGGATAAAAAATACAGAGGATGACATCCTATACGCTCATCCTCGGATCTTTATTTATCACTCAGTGCTATAGGCGATCCGCTATAAAATAAATACAGCGATACGGGTTACATTTTTCGCAGCCTCTGTCTGCGTAGGCACAGCAAGCAAGAAAAATGTATCTCTGTATCGCGTGGTTATATTTGTATCTCTTTTATTTAGGACTGACTATACATCTACTGGTTGCTATTCATCAGGCATTGCGATTTCTTTTAATCCCGTTTTGAATTTTTGACAACGCTCTGCATAATGCACCGCCGAAAGTTTCAACATCGCTGCTTGCTCATCGGTTAAGGTCTTTACTACTTTTGCCGGTGCGCCCATGACCAATGAATTATCTGGAATAACTTTGCCCTCTGTGACCAACGCTTTGGCACCAATGATACAGTTTTTGCCAATCTTGGCATTATTCAATATCACTGCACCAATACCAATCAAACTGTTATCACCAACCTCACAGCCGTGCAGCATCGCTAAATGTCCGATAGTGACATAATTACCGATTTTTACTTCGATACCTGCGTCAGTATGAATCACACTGTTTTCTTGTACATTACTGTAGTCACCAATATGAATGCGTTCATTGTCACCGCGCAGCACTGCACCAAACCAAATATTGGCTTGATGCCCTAAATACACATCACCAATGACTTGCGCAGAATCTGCCACCCAACCTTTAAAGGGTACAGCAAACTCAGGCACCTTGTCTAAATATTGATAAATCATAACTGCTCCTTGTTATCGTTTTTTATGCCAACCAAATAGTGTCAAGTGGTTGTGTCTCTGTTATTTAAGACTGACTACAATCAAAAAATTCTAAAGTGAGTACAAGTGACATATCCAAGGAGGCTAACACCATAGACATTTAGCCATTCTCTGACTTTTGCTCATTATAGATAGGTAACGAGATAGCCCTCATTCTATATCAGTCAATAATGCCCTCTATTGTGGCAAAGCTGTCTATCAAAATCTAGCATTATCGGTAGTGGCACTCAATCAAAAAAGCATTTTTATACGCAAACTGTTTTATGCAGATATAGGCATCAACTTGTAGAAAGCTCATCTTGATAAAGGTTGTTTCTTAGTACAAAAATTTCTTGCCATCAGACATGACTTAACATGCGTTTATGAGCGCTTTGTAGTTTAATACAGACTACATTATATATTTATCGAAAATTAGCAAACTACGCGCTACAACTTAGCAAATCGACTGGCTATTCTAGCGTATATTGTATATAATGCGCAAAATCTGTGCCTAAGCGAGCGGACATGATGCAAGTTACCTATTCACTATCTAGTGGGTTTTGTAGTTTCCATCAATAATGTCTTCTCGCTTTTTTATGGAAAAATTTTAGATTTTCTTGTTTCTTTATGCAAATATTAAGACATAGAAATTTAAAGTTTAACCATAAAAAACCATAGCACTAACCAATAACAGCGGAGGCAACCCTTGAATTCATCGGCAGAAGTACAAGCAATTTTGGCATTAGCAGACGGTACGATTTTTCGCGGTGTGAGTATCGGTAGTCTCGGTCATCGTGTCGGTGAGGTGGTATTTAATACAGCCATGACAGGGTATCAAGAAATATTAACCGACCCAAGCTACGCACGTCAGCTCGTGACCCTCACCTATCCGCACATTGGTAATACAGGGACCAATAGCGAGGACACAGAATCTGGTAATGGTCATCAAGTCTGGGCAGACGGTCTTATTATCCGTGATGCGACAATGGTTACCTCAAACTTCCGTAACTCAGAATCACTGAGCGACTACCTACAAAAGAATGATACCGTCGCAATCGCTGAGATTGACACTCGTCAATTAACTCGTTTATTACGTGATAAAGGTGCTCAAAACGGTTGTATCATGACAGCATCAAATGGCGATACCATCAGTGCAGAAGATGAGCAACAAGCCATTAAGCTGGCGCAAGAGTTTGCTGGTATCGAAGGTATGGACTTGGCAAAAGAATGCTGTACTAAAGAAAAATTCGAATGGACAGCAGGTACGTGGGACTTATCAGACACCCTACTTAACCGTGATATAGCTGGCAGCCATGATAGCGGCACGGGCGGATTCTTTAAGCAGCTTGGCACTCATATCGATGCCAAATACAATGTCGTTGCTTATGACTTCGGGACCAAAACCAATATCTTACGCATGCTCGTTGACCGCGGTTGTCACGTAACAGTCGTACCAGCCCAAACGCCTATTGCAGACGTGCTAGCGTTAAACCCAGATGGCATCTTCTTATCAAACGGTCCTGGTGATCCTGCTGCTTGTGACTATGCTATCGATGCGGTGCGTCACATCATTGAAGAAACCAATGTTCCTACTTTTGGTATCTGTTTGGGTCATCAGCTGGTCGGTCTGGCTAGCGGTGCAAATACCATCAAAATGAAAACGGGCCATCATGGTGCCAACCATCCAGTACAAGATGTGGCAGCTGGCACGGTTATGATTACCAGTCAAAACCATGGTTTCGCGGTTGATGAAGACACGCTACCTGATAACGTTAAATCTACCCATCGCTCATTGTTCGATGGTACTAACCAAGGTATCGAGCTGACCAACAAGCCAGTATTTAGCTTCCAAGGTCATCCAGAAGCTAGCCCTGGTCCACACGACTGCGCGCCATTGTTTGATAAGTTTGCTGAGATGATTGCAGCGGCTAAAACGGCAAAGGCTTAAATAATGAAGAGTAATAACAGTAAATTACGATTTCGCTTTTTGAACTATACTGTTATTACTTTTGCTTTATCAATGGCTACTAGTCACGCTGCAGTAGCAGATTCATGTACAGCTATTGATACAGACTTAGCAGCGCATTATAAGTCTATGGAAAATTATTCTAATTATTATGGAGATAATAATTGGAATTTATTCAAAAAAGCGACAGCTGACTTTCATGATGCAGTTGCAAGCTATATGAGTTTACCTAATAGTATGTCTTGTGAGCTGAACCTTGCTAGTGCTACTGGGGTAAATATTAAGACCTCAGCAGATGGCAAGTTTCGCACCGTATCATGGGATGAACTCAATGGCGGCACCATGCATCATTTTAATGGCTTCATTCAATACCAAGGTAAACAGTCAGTACATGTTTTAACCAATGCAATAGATCAGCAAGTTTGGGAGTTACAAACTGTTAAATTGCCTAAAAATGATAAAGGGCAACGCACTATATATATGTTGATTGAGCACGGTATTTATTCAAATATTGCTCACACTGAAGCTCTGACACTATACGAAATAGAAGACGATAAGCTGTTATATCCTAATCTTATTCAGACTTCCTCACAAACTACAAATACGCTTGGGTTTGGTTATAGTGCTAATTCTCCAGATGGACCTATGAAAATGCCGTTCTTTCATTACGATCCTAAGGACAAAGTCATCAGCTTTCCAGTTGTGATCGAGTCAGAAGAATACATATACGGTGAGATGACCACACGTTTGATCAAATATCAATTTAAAGACGGGTTGTTTAAGAAGTTGTTCAGCCACTAGAAAATATCTAGATTTTTTAAATATACAGTTACGGCTTAACAATGTTTAAAAGTGTTGTTCAAAGTGAAAATTTGCTAAATACGTGGTTTATAGTTACGTAGGCCTCGTTCCTGTTGAAATTACTAGGAGTAAATTCACCATGATAAATTACTCTTTCATCGATGAGCTGGTTTCTGCAATAAAGAACAATGATATAAATAATCTCGATTCAGATTTTTATGGGTGATTACAACAACAAAACCTACCCTCTGCTTACAATGATTTTATGAATAGTGAAAAAATTTTTCTTGCTCAAGCGTTAGTGGTTATGACTATGGACAATAATAAAAAATTTTCAGTAATTATGTTTTCTTTCCTTTATAACGACAATCTGCTATGTGCAGGAAATTATTTAAAATAAACACTATAAGATAGTGTGATTACTTTTTACCTACGACTTCAACGCAAAAATCCCAAACCGCCAAAATAGGACTTAACAACATTATGCCAAAACGTACCGATATAAAAAGCATTCTTATCATTGGCGCAGGCCCTATCGTCATCGGTCAAGCCTGTGAGTTTGACTACTCAGGCGCACAAGCCTGTAAAGCATTAAAAGAAGAAGGTTACCGCGTCATCTTGGTCAACTCAAATCCTGCTACCATCATGACCGACCCTGTCATGGCTGATGCCACCTATATTGAGCCGATTACGTGGCAGACGGTTGAGCAAATCATTGCCAAAGAGCGTCCCGATGCAATCTTGCCAACGATGGGCGGACAGACTGCGCTGAACTGTGCGCTAGATTTGGATAAGCATGGCATATTAACCAAGTACGAGTGCGAGCTGATTGGGGCAACCAAAGACTCAATCGAGATGGCTGAAGATCGCGAGCTGTTTGACCAAGCCATGAAGCGTATCGGCCTAGAGTGCCCACGCGCTGAAACGGCTGAAACCATGGAAGAAGCGTTTGCCACCCAAGAAAAAATGGGATATCCATGTATCATTCGTCCATCATTTACGATGGGTGGTTCAGGTGGTGGTATCGCCTATAACCGCGATGAGTTTATCGAAATCTGTGAACGTGGTTTTGACTTATCACCAAACCATCAATTGCTTATCGATGAGTCATTGATTGGTTGGAAAGAGTACGAGATGGAAGTCGTTCGTGACAAAAACGACAACTGCATCATCATCTGTGCCATCGAAAACTTTGACCCAATGGGCGTACACACAGGTGACTCTATCACAGTAGCACCAGCACAAACGCTAACGGACAAAGAATACCAAATCATGCGTAATGCCTCATTGGCAGTATTGCGTGAGATTGGTGTAGAAACGGGCGGCTCAAACGTACAGTTCGGTATCAACCCAGACACCGGCCGTATGGTTGTGATTGAGATGAACCCACGTGTATCGCGTTCATCTGCCCTCGCCTCAAAAGCCACTGGCTTCCCAATTGCCAAAATTGCAGCAAAACTGGCCATCGGTTACACGCTAGATGAATTACAAAACGACATCACTGGCGGTAGAACCCCAGCCAGCTTTGAGCCGGCACTTGATTATGTTGTGACCAAGATACCAAGATTTAACTTCGAAAAATTCCCACAAGCTGATAACATCCTATCGACGCAGATGAAAGCCGTCGGTGAAGTCATGGCTATTGGTCGTAATTTCCAAGAGTCTATGCAAAAAGCATTGCGCGGTATGGAAACAGGCAATGATGGTTTTGATGAGCAAATCGACTTTGCCGCTATTAAAGACGGTAAGCTCAGTGCTGATAAGGCCCGTAGTGAGATTATCAATCGTTTAACGATTCCTACTCCTGAGCGCATCTACTACATCGCTGATGCATTCCGCGTCGGTATGAGCGTCGACGAAGTATTTAACTTTACCAAAATCGATCCATGGTTCTTGGTACAAATCGAAGACATCGTAAAAACCGAAGCAAACGTTAAAGCATTAGGTTTTGGTGAATTAACGGAAAAGAATTTGCGCAGTTTCAAGCGTAAAGGCTTATCAGACCTGCGTTTGGCTAAATTGCTTGGTGTATCACAAAAGCAGTTACGCAAAAAACGTTGGGATTTAAATATCTATCCAGTCTATAAACGTGTAGATACCTGTGCGGCAGAGTTTGCTACCAGTACCGCTTATATGTATTCAACGTACGATAGCGAATGTGAAGCCAATCCAACCAATAACAAGAAAATCATGGTTATCGGTGGCGGTCCTAACCGTATCGGTCAAGGTATCGAATTTGACTATTGCTGTGTACACGCAGCGCTTGCAATGCGTGCAGATGGCTACGAAACCATCATGGTCAACTGTAACCCAGAAACGGTTTCAACTGACTATGATACCTCAGACCGTCTGTATTTTGAGCCAATCACGTTAGAGGACGTACTAGAAATCGTCCGTATCGAAAACCCTGATGGTGTTATTGTACAGTTCGGTGGTCAAACACCATTAAAACTAGCTCGCGCATTAGAATCTGCTGGTGTAAAAATCATCGGTACTAGCCCTGATGCTATCGACCGTGCTGAAGACCGTGAGCGCTTCCAGCACATGATTCAACAGCTTGATCTGACTCAACCATCAAACGCGCTAGCAACAAGCTTAGAAGACGGCTTAGTGAAAGCAAAAGATGTGGGCTACCCATTGGTTGTACGCCCATCTTATGTACTCGGCGGCCGCGCGATGGAAATCGTCTATAACGAAGACGAGCTAAGACATTATCTGCGCACTGCTGTACAAGCATCGAACGAAGCGCCAGTGCTGCTAGATCGCTTCTTAGATGATGCCATCGAAGTCGATGTTGACTGTGTCTGTGATGGTACTGATGTCGTCATCGGCGGTATCATGCAGCATATCGAACAAGCGGGTGTTCACTCTGGTGACTCCGCATGTTCACTACCACCTTACTCATTATCTAAAGAACTATGTGATGTGATGCGTGCACAAACCATTGCTATGGCAAAAGAGCTCGGTGTGATCGGCCTAATGAACGTACAGTTTGCCGTAAAAGGTGAAACGGTATATATCCTAGAAGTAAACCCACGTGCCGCACGTACCGTACCATTTGTTTCTAAGTGCATTGGTACATCGTTAGCGCAGGTTGCAGCTCGCTGTATGGCTGGCACCTCGCTTAAGGACCAAAAGTTTACCACTGAAATTGTGCCTGCCTTCTATGCAGTTAAAGAAGCGGTCTTCCCGTTTGCTAAATTTCCTGGTGTCGATCCAATCTTGAGTCCCGAGATGAAATCAACGGGTGAAGTCATGGGTGTTGGTAAAACCTTTGGCGAGGCATTCTACAAAGCCATCATCGGTAGCAACGAACGCTTGCCAGGCCTACCAACTGAAGGTGAAAACAAGACAGCCTTTATCTCAGTACGTGATAGCGACAAAGAGCAAATTGTACCTATCGCTCGCCAGCTTGCTGACTTTGGTTTTGACATTGTATCTACGACTGGTACGCAAAAAATACTGAGCGATGCGGGTATCGAATGTAAGCAAATCAATAAGGTTACTGAAGGTCGTCCACACATCGTTGATGCATTGAAAAATGGTAGTATTGACCTTATCATCAATACCACTGAAGGCAAGCAGGCACAGGAAGATTCATTCTCTATCCGCCGTAGCGCGCTACAAGGCAAAGTATTCTATGTCACAACATTGGGTGCTGCAGATGCTATTTGCAAGTCTTATGCAATTAACTTACCGTTTGAAGTTTACAAGCTACAAGATTTACACGAACAAGCAAAGACTATTGCTTAGTTCTATTGACTTGATTGAATAAATTCAGTAGATTAAGCATAACAGTCAAGCTAATATAACTGCTCATGCAAAGTTCCGCATGAGCAGTTATATAACCGTAATAGACAACACCTTTAAAAAGATAAACCCCAAAAGCATAGTGGCTAAACTGCGACTATGCTTTTTATTACGTAAAGTTAAAGATGTAGCATTTGAGCGCTAAGACGCTCATACATGACTGTCCGTTTGCTTATTACGCAGTTTGAACCTCACACTTTTTATATCTCATACCCATTGCAATAAAGCTAGCACCATCTCGGCATGAGGTGGTGCGGTGTTATTGGTTTAAGGAAAAAAATATGCAACGTTATCCCATGACTCCGCAAGGACATGCGGCTTTAGAAGCCGAATTAAAACAGTTAAAAAGTGTTGACCGTCCACGCATCACAGCGTCTATCGCTGAAGCTCGTGAACATGGCGACCTTAAAGAAAATGCTGAATATCATGCCGCGCGCGAACAACAAGGTTTCTGCGAAGCGCGTATCCGTGATATCGAAGCCAAGCTAGGCGGTGCACAAGTTATCGATCCTACCACCCTACCAAAAGAAGGCCGTGTGGTATTTGGCGTCAGTGTCATTATCGAAAATATGGATACCGAAGAAGAAAAACAGTACAAAATTGTTGGTGATGACGAGGCCGATTTCAAAGTTGGAAAAATTTCTGTCAACTCGCCAATCGCTC
This sequence comes from Psychrobacter sp. AOP7-B1-24, assembly GCF_052376215.1. Taxonomy (NCBI): domain Bacteria; kingdom Pseudomonadati; phylum Pseudomonadota; class Gammaproteobacteria; order Moraxellales; family Moraxellaceae; genus Psychrobacter; species Psychrobacter sp. AOP7-B1-24. The sequence goes on along the minus strand of NZ_JBQSVL010000016.1, from coordinate 31,611 downwards.
GTGGTCTTATCGGTAAGTCTGAAGGTGATGAAGCCCGTATTGAAACGCCAAAAGGCGTGGTTGAATACGAAGTAATGAAAGTTATATATGATTAATGAGACAGGTTTTTATAGCTATAATTTATTGCTGTTTAGATAAAAAACCTTTGTTTTTAGTCACGCTATAAAAAAAGACAAAACAGCTGTATACAATTTTATCTTTCTACTTAATTCGTTTTAGCGCATAATTGCGTAAATCTAAAGCATATCATCATGCAGATTTATCGCGCTGTTGACGAAAATAATGATTGCTGAATAATAAGCATTGGCTATTATCAGTACTGGCACCCTCGTTATTTGACATGCTTGATAGTGTCATTTAATGGGGGTTTTTTATGTAATACCTGTCACAAATCTTAGTATATATTAAGACATATCCTAAATATTTAAAAATAAGTACTACTGCTCCATTTTCTATTGGATGAAAGGAATATTTTATGATTTTAAACATCGGTACATCAATCACTACAAAAAAACTGGCTGTTCAAAAAACATCAAAACCCGCTGCAATATCTGCAATAATAGCAACCACCATATTCACCATATCGTCAGCATATGCTGTACCTGAAACTGCTGGTAATACGACTGCTATTGGCGACACTACTATGGTTAAACCGACTTCTGATAGTGTAATTCAAGCAACAACAGCGCCAAAACATGTTGTCAGTCAAAATATCAATGACACGATTATTACCCAAGGCAGCACAACAGTTACTCGCGTGCCTGTCACTAACCAGTCGAACAAAACTGTCACCAATGTTCAAGTTATCACCACACCACTGAATAACGTAAAACAAGTACTGCCCGTCGCACCTGCTACTCAATTACCAGTGATGAATGAATCAACAACCACTCAAATATTAACTACTCCATCAACACTCAATCAATCTGTAATCTCGCCAACGTTTACTGATCAGACTGTGAAATCAAATTCTTTAGAAACATTTCAACTGACCCCAACTTTTAGTAAGCCTGATATGGTCAGTGCACAAACAAAAATCATGAAAATTTTGAAGAATGAAGAAGGACAGGAGTTGGCGCTACCAACCAATCATGTCACCTCAGGCGATATCATTGAGTACCATACCACTTATACCAATAGCACCGATCAGCCAGTAAATAACATTAATGTGCTGGTGTCATTACCAGATAGCATTCAGTTGGTATCATTGAATAGTCTATTACCCACTCTAGCAACCACAGACGGTGAAAACTATCAGACCATTCAACCAATGAGTAATACAGTAGCCACGCAAGAAAACTATTCTGGTCTCAAATGGGACTTGGTCCATCTAGATGCCAGTGCAACACAGACCGTAGTGATACGCGCTAAGGTACAATAAAACTGATATTGTCGCGTATTATTATTTAATAGCTATCAGTATACGTAAAAGGTTTTGTGGACGATTTCTCTGGTTAACGAGACCTTTTTTGAAAGACAACTCACTTATTATGATATAAATAAATGCGTGTTTATTCAAAATTCACCTCGTACTGGTATTGGTTAAACCATTTTATTACGCATGTTTATACCACTAAGGAAGATGAATAATGAGCATCCTATCCATTAGAATACTTCTATTCATCCTTATTCTTATCGGCATATTTATTGTATTTAAAGCGATAAAATTATTTAAGAATGCATTCAATGGCGTTAAATTATTGACTCTCCCGTACAATGATAATCTAGGCCACTTCACTGTTTCAAAATCAGGCATTTATGCAATCTGGCACAAAGGCCCTCTTTTCAAAAAAACACCGCTGGCTAAGTTTCGACCTAATATATCAAGTACATCTACTGGCAAAGAGATTAAGCTATACCACTCAATCCTATCTCCGCGCTCAAGCAATCTCCAAACTGGAGGAGTTGAGCTTTTCACTTTTAGGGCGGAAGTTGGTCATTACGAGTTGAAGCTGGTACCAGGGTCAAGCACCTCAAGATTTCAAGCAATGATAGGAGGCGCCATGCCTATGGCAGATATTGATTTAAGCCGCTATTTTGTCGAAGTTAAAGAAAGCCAATCACAGATGCTAACGATACTAGCCATTCCTCTCTTACTACTTGGTATTGTAAGTATCATTGGCGGTTTGGTCATTGGGTTATTAGACCTCTTGCAAAAGTCATAGACCAAGCTCGAGATTGACCAGTCCTACGAACAATTTCATTCTTAAATCATAACGTTGATGTCGATTACGGTAGCGTTCAGCCACGATTTTGAATAGCTTAATCAGACCTATTTTATGCTCAACCAGAATACGAATTTTTGATAGATATTGATTGGCCTGCTTACAAAGCGCTAGTAGCTCACCTCCCTTTGGTCTCCTAAATTAGTTGACCACTACAACTACACCACCGTTTGGGGACAGCAAGCGCAAATATATTATGGTAGCTATGCGCCTGAATCAGCGTTTGATTACAAAGGTTTAGGACGTACTTATACCGTTGGTTATACTCATCACTTTTAAGTGATAATCTATCCTATCGTCAGTGAACTACTAAACCGCTACGGCGTCACCCTGCTTAGAGGTACTACTCATACAATCTGCAGTCGGCTGCCTTGTACCCATTTTAGAGTTATTTGACTCTAAATAATGCAGATAATGTAGACCCAAAAAAGTCCCTATTCAAATAAATAGGGACTTTTTTATTTCATAAAAACCATTACGTTTAAACATCACTAGATTTTGGCAGTCCATACGCTACGCTCTTAACCACTTCGTTATTTTGCTCAACACTCAATCGATAGCCTTTAATCATTCCTTCATAAGGCAAAGCACCCGCATATTTCTGATAATGCTCAATGATAGCTTCTTCCACTATTGACGCACGCTCTGCCTCATTTAATTTGACAAAATTATCAGGCAGAAGTATATGAGCCAATCGTAAAACATTGCCATGAGATATCCAGTTTGCGCCACTGAATTCAAAATCAATGTCTGCTTGTAAGCGGCAGGTAGGTGGTAGATAAGGATAATGCACTAAGTCGTGTTTAATCTGAGCGATATCTTCTGCAAATGGCTGATACGGGATGTCTATCACTTCAAATAGCTTGGATAAAAATTCATCAGCGGTAAAGTACTTATCTATATAGCTGCCATCAAGCCCGAGAAATCTGCTTGACAATACATGGCGCAGGCGCTCACAGGCAGGAATAGTATGCTTTAGTGGATACCCCATTTTTTTGATAACATCTTGCGAACACAGCTGAAGCGTGTCTATTTGATTGATTACATACTGCGCTAACAGATGATGTGGATAATAACGACGGGTATATTTTGATTGGTTGGTAACGTAACTCATGAGATTGAACACCTTCGACTCCTATCACTCCGACAAAAAAGTATAAATTAGGCACAAATGAGGATGTCGGAGTACAGGCTCACGCGCTTTACCAGAGTTGTTTTACATCGTGCTGGAAGTTGCAAGGTTTGTCACGCCGCCATCAGACTGTCGCTATGGATGGCAATGACAAAACTGTTAAACCCACGATAATTCGTTAAACGATAATAGCACATCAGATGATAAAAAATAAATACTGATATGTACACTTGCTTGTGAATGATCAAACACACTCTAACGACATACTAATACTTTCACTAAACGACGATATACTCATTTGAATACCTTCTGCTACTTTTACCATCGGTGTATTGTGAACCTCTTGATTAAGGTACTTAACATCTTTTATTTTTTCGAAGAGCTTATGATCTATACTTTTGCTATATGAACGCTCTATAAGAAGGCAGGCTTTTTCATGCATTATCTGCTCTAAATACTGTTATTAACAGAGAGTAGATGCCCTAAGTAGGTAGCCATGCAGAAATCAATATTGATGCAGTACCTATGTCTGGTTCAAAAGCTTGTTTTGATTACTCAAGCACGTTTAATTATTGAGTTTCTCTTCTATAATCATTACAGCCCTAATCTGAGTCCTGAGCGAGGAGCAAGCAAAGCTATACTTTGCGCGAACGCAAGGTGGTATCTGTGCTCAAATGCGAGAAAAGATAAGTACAGGCTAAGTTTCTACGACAAAGGTGGCTAGAGAATAATTTAGACAAACTGTATTATGATATGGGTTATATCTACCTTATTATTGATTGACTATAAGTTCAAATTAATCATGCGTTACATAATGAGTAACGATAACGTTTTATCTATAGTTATATGTAGTAATGTAAATACGATCACTAGTAGTAAAAATCTATTTTTAATAAAAAATACATTATCAGATTTAATTAATTTATATACAACTATTATATAAACCAATAGAACCAACCAAAGAGGTGGAAATATAATAAAAAATTTCATGGAAGTAAAAATATTATTGTAAAACGTTTTTGTCATCTCAATAGTAAAACCAAATGAAAAATCAGTTTGTCCATTAAACTTATTTTCAGCTATATAAGTTTTTCTGATATGAATTATCAAAGATATTATTGAACCAATAACAAATGATATTATTATTTCTAATACATTAAATTTATTATTTATTTCTTTGACCATAAATTTTTACCTTGTAGGTGGGCCAGATACTGTTTTGGTTGATGAGTCGTCCCATGGGGTCATAGGTGTAGATGCTGTCAAGGACGCCTTATTGGTGGTTGACCTCGACATGCAGTTTATTGCGCTCACTGTGGCGTATCTCTATATGCTGATCGGTGCTTGGGTCATGTAGGCTTTTCTAAAAAAGCATAATTACCATCTCAAATATTGTATATGTTAGAGTCAAGCACCTTCAATGAAGAAAAAACCACTAAATAATAAAGTAGTTATAAATAATTGAATAATTAAAATAAAGAGTAAAAACCTCTTTCCACTAATAATTTCATCTACTGTCTCTATGTGTTTTATATCCGTCTTCCTATACTCTTTATTTAATAAACTCTTTCTTAGCTTTACACCAATATACACTCCTAAATTATAGAACAATAGAAAAGATACACGAAGATAGTCATTCATTTTAAAATTTTCGATGTTATTACTAGTAAACTTGTTAAAAAAATATTTATCCTTTCCTATTTCGTATTGCAAGGCTAAACTTAACAACGGAGCTATTGCAAATAGCAAATATATAACTAGTATTGCATAAATCTCGCTATTTGTTTTTCTATCATCAAGAAAAATCCAGTAAGTAAGTAAAAATGTAAAGAATAAAAACGATAGTAAATGAAGAATAATTTTTGTTTTTTTCATAATTTAGTTCCTAGTATTCTCATAGACAATATTACCAGCCATCTCGCCTAATTCCCCTCCAAGTAATCCACCTGTCAAACCTCCCTCTATTTTCAATGTTTCTGTAATAACGGTTTTCCTTGTGTGATCGATATCACCGCTTATTTCTAATCTTACAACATTGCTTACAAACTGAGCTATATTTGAACCTGTGAGCAGCTCATTTGCTGTAAACCCTGCATACTTGCCTACATAGCCATAATGAATGTTTGACCAAACATCACAAAAATAATTGTAATCTTTATATTTATGAAAAAACGACTTGGGAATTCTACCCGATTCAATGTTTCTCTGAACAGCTAGATATTTAAGATTCGGATAATCTTTAATTTTAGGATTATGATCCCATGGTTTATTAGGATCTGCTTGTATGTAATTAAATTATATTAACCTTAATTAACTGAAGACTTATTTAGATATATCTTATATGCGAAATATAATATAGTAATTACTATTATAGAAATATAAAATTTTAATATAGTAAAAAGATGAATTATTATAGATATATGATCAATATAACTTTTATCACATTCTACACCTGCGCAATTATCATATACCACATAGAAAACCAAAAAAGCAGTATAAGAAGAAAAAGTATTTATCAAAAATATCTTTATAGGTATAATAATCTTTACTTTCACAATAGCAATAGTCATCAACATTCCAACAACACCAAGTAATATTGTGAAAAATAATGGATTTTTATGAAAAATATGCCTTGTTAAATAGCTATAGCTTAGATAGCATACTATGAAATAATTTACTAAAAACAAGCCTAAATTATATGTATATTTAGAATCCATTTTAAATTCTCATGATTTTATATGATTAATGATAAGCTTTTAATCATATGAATTAAAATATTTAAATGACCCAATGCCACTTATATAGTTAATTCACTGCATAAAAATTACAGCTATCCTAAATTAGTTGATCACCACAAGTATTAAGCTCATTTGAATTACCCAATATACATTTGCACTTGGTTCTTTTTAATTTTCTGTCTATATTTTGGATAAATAATAGCATTTTTCTTACGTGAATTAACTATAGTCAGTCCCAAATAAAAGAGATACAACCACGCGAAAAGTATTCGATCTGGCGTTTTTTTATGTCAATTATGGTTACGTCTGATGCCAGCATACTTTTTGAAATACCACTAAAAATTTTTATATAAATTCAAGTTATATCCAAAGGTCCAGGTTTTAATGACGACAACCGTTGTCGTTTGTTTTTTCTACTTTCGCTATAATTACAATGACTTAACGCTAATTTTGTTAAAATAGTGGTTCATTAATGCATTGGTAAATCGCGCTTATGGCAACCATTAATTATGAACGACTACAGGGCAAACTCAACATCTTAGCAGACGCTGCTAAGTACGATGTCTCTTGCTCCTCTTCCGCTGGTACGCGCAAAAATCAAGGCGGCGGTCTAGGTGATGCTTCAGCGACAGGTATCTGTCATAGCTATACCGAAGATGGTCGCTGTGTGAGTTTGCTAAAGATACTGCTGACCAATCATTGTATTTATGATTGTGCTTATTGTACCTCACGCAAGAGCAACGACACACCACGCGCTGCCTTTAGTGTCGAGGAAGTCGTTGATTTAACCATGCAGTTTTATCGCCGTAATTATATCGAGGGGCTATTTCTCAGCTCAGGCATCTTCAAAAACGGCGACTATACGATGGAGCGCTTGGTCGAGGTCGCTAAATTACTGCGTACTCGTGAGCGCTTCAACGGTTACATCCATCTAAAAACCATCCCAGGTGCGTCAAAAGAGCTGCTGCTAGAGGCGGGACTTTATGCGGATCGCTTGAGCGTCAATATCGAAATTCCAACCAAATCTGGCCTAGCGTTGCTCGCGCCAGAAAAATCACATGAGCAGTTAAAAGCGCCCATGGAGACGGTAAAAGAAGAGATCGTCACCATCCGTGAGAGCCGTAAAACTCATAAGAAAGTGCCCAAATTTACGCCAGCAGGTCAGACCAGCCAAATGATTGTGGGTGCCAGTAATGAGACCGACTTGCAAGTGATTCAGCTATCGAGTCATTTCTATAAGCAATATGATCTCAAGCGTGTTTATTACTCAGGTTATGTGCCGATGCTATCCGATAATCGTCTGCCAGCGATTGGCACACCTGTACCGATGGTACGAGAAAACCGCCTTTATCAGGCAGATTGGTTAATGCGGTTTTATGGATTTGCTGCGCACGAAATTGTCGAGCCAGACTCGCCATTTTTAGATTTGGACTGTGATCCAAAACTGGCTTGGGCGATTCGTCATCGCGAGCACTTCCCTGTCAATATTCAAACCGCAACGTACGAAATGATTGTGCGTATACCCGGTATCGGTACCAAAACCGCTAAAAAGATAGTCAAAGCGCGCAAGTTTAATCAGCTGACGTTATATCATCTTAAAAAAATGGGCGCGGCCGTCAATCGGGCCAAATATTTCATCGCAACCACGGGTAAGAACGAACACCTAGCTCATTTAACTCGCGATAACTTCCGACAATATGTATTGGCACAAACACAAACTAAATACAAAGATCAACGTAGTGGACAGTTGGCATTATTTTAAGTATAAAAATAGATTTTATTGGTAAAATTTATTCTTAAAATACACCAGCACCCAGCATCGCATGATTATGTTTGTATCTCTTTTATTTAGGACTGACTATACACGTCAACTGTTTTCTGAGGACAGATAATGTCAACACTTATTCAAAACCAAACCTACTCTGTCGGTCAATTAACACCCAGTATCATCATTTATGAGCCAAGTTTTGAGGGTTGGCTAAGTGCGATCTTTTATGCTTATGAACACAAACTACAGCACGATTCAACATTACAGCTCATAGCGCAAGATTGTTATGTACCGTCATTAATTGCTCAAGCAACCAGCGTGGGAGCTGATGAAGACAAAGCCGAGCGTGTCCTCGTAAAGCTAAATAAGCTATTGGGACAGTCAGGGATGCGCAATATGCTGTGGGGATTTTTATCCGAAAAAAACCATATCGGCACGACTCTATTTCAAGTCGCTAAATATGCCATTGACTACCCTAACCGCTCTGTCATGCAAGATTTGGGTAATTTAGACGTACTGGAGCTAGTACAAATGGTAAAATCTGTCGGTCGCGAGAAGCACCGCATGGAAGCATTTGTGCGTTTTGAGCATACCACTGACGATATATATTTTGCGCGTGTCGAGCCTGATTTTAATGTATTACCATTGATTGGCGAACACTTTCGTCAGCGCTATCAAGATCAACATTGGGCGATTTATGACATCAGTCGCGGGTTTGGCATTTATTATGACAAAAGTAAAAGCACAGCGTCACGCCCTGCCACACTGCAAACCATTACTGATCTTGATGATGCAGTACTGCGTAATCCTGCCAGCATTCATAGTCCTGATGAGCAGCGCTATCAGAAATTTTGGCAAGGCTACTTTACCAACGTCAATATTAAAGAGCGGAAAAACCCTCGTTTGCACAAACAGTCATTACCGCAGCGTTATTGGAAATACTTGTGCGAAAAACAAGTGCTGCCCAACGCTGAGCATCTACAAAAACGTCGCTAACTGTATTGAGCATGCAATACGTGATAGACGATTTAGATTTATCTCTCTTTAAAAAATGAGCAGTTAAAACGTATCTTTTTATCTTGGTGGTTGAGTTTTTAGCGCTTTTAACTGACAATAGCCACTTGATATTACTAACTTGTGATCGATGCTATTATGAAAGTTATGCGCTTACTGTCGTCTTTAAAGCATGATGAATCCGAGCGCGGTATTTTTCATCTTGGGCGAGCATTGGTCAAAAATGGTCATACCTCGATCATCATCTCAAGCGCTGATGAAGACAACGATCTGGTTAAACGACTCAAGCGCGATGGCAACCATTATCATCAGCTACAAATGAATAAAAAGTCATGGCTGTCATTATTACAAGTCGCTTCACTGCGCCATCTGATTGAAAAGTACGAACCTGACATCATTCATGCACACTCACGCACGCCTGCATGGATACTTCACTTAGCACTGCGCCGTGTACGTGTAAAACGCTTACCAAAGCTGGTATCGACCATGTATGGCTTTTACCCTATTAATAAGTACTCACAAGCATTACTCAATGTGGACACCCTTATTACGGTATCTGATAGTGTGACTAACTATCTAAAAAACAGACTACGCCGTGAAGACTGCGCGCCAAAAGTCATTAAGCGTATCTACCGTGGCATCGATACTCGCCGCTATCCCTATCGGCACAATCCTTCTGTTTATTGGCTACGCCACACCTTTGCAGAGTATCCTGAACTTGAGCATAAAAAGTGGCTGGTATTCCCAACCATCATTGGGAATCAGTATGGTCAAGAGTGGCTGATTGATATATTGGGTAATTTGCAAGAGCAATTTCCTAACATCCACGTCATTATTATGGACGATGACTACAAAGATGGTGACGTGGCACATGAAGACTTTCGCCAACGCACCAATACGCTAGGTTTGGCTGAACGTATTACCTATGTAGGTTGCAAGCGCAACGATATGAGGGAGTGGCTTTCAGCGGCTAATATCGTGATGGCACTGGCTAATGAGCCTGAATCTATTGGCATCAATGCACTACAAGCCATTCATTTAGGTACACCAGTTATTGGTTGGGATCAAGCCGCCTTTAGCGAAATTTTACAACCACTCTATCCGCAAGGACTGGTCAAAAAATACAACGCCAACGCACTCTGTAAAGCGGTTAGAAACCAACTAGAAAGCGTCACTCGTCCTGAGATGACAAACAAATTTACCATGCGTGAGATGATTATCAAAACCCTCGCCGTCTATCAAGATTTATATGACACGGCACTTGCCGAAGAGCAATCTGAAATAGATGCCGCTGCAGTAAAAAAGATTAAAAAACATTTAAAACCAGCTGCTTCTATTACAATAGACAAAGCCGAAACAGAAAATAATGATACGCTAGCCAGTACAGAGCTTTCACAAAAAAAGCTTTCTAAGACATCCGACCTCTCAAAAGAGGCAGATACTTAGAAAGCCTATTATAAAAATCTTGCGGTGTTGATTATTCACAAATCAACATTACTGACGCTAATATTGTTCTACATAAAACAATGGTATGCGCATGCACCTCTAGAACGGTATTTGTAAAACAGTATAGGACAGGTGTGGCATGCCTTATACCTGTATTTCAATCAATAAGTCGCTGGGGTGTGTGCGCTAATAATCCGAGTAATGGAATTGCTAGGATTGATAAAGGTATGTGGATGACAGGTTTTAATCACATAGCTGTCACCTTCGTTTAACAGATACGTGGTGTCATCAATACGGATAATAATTTTACCTTCAATAACCGTACCAATCTCCTCACCTTCATGAGAAATTCTATCTTCGGTCGAGCTATTTGGCTGATAAACCTCTATCAAAAACCCTAAATTCTTGATCGGACTACCATTGAACACTTGCTTGATGGAGACTCGGCTATTTGGCTCACTAATCTCCACAAGCTCTTTTGGCGTCACGACGACCCTATCTTTACGCTCCTTCCACTCATCACTAAAAAAAGTATTCAAGTCAGAGTCAAGTACTTGCAGGATAGCTTTGAGTGTGTTGACTGCTGGGCTAACTTTATTACGTTCAATAGCACTGATGGAAGTGTTGGTTAATCCGGCCAGCCTTGCTAACTTGCGTTGTGAGAAGCCTTTTGATAAACGCAATTGATTGATTTTTTTACCAATATTATCTTCAGGCTTTTCTAGTTCTTCAACATCCTCAAGCATTTCCTGCTCTTCAGTAGAACACTCTACTTCATCGTTGATATCAATATTGATGTCGTTATTGACATTGGTACTGCTATTGGCATTAGCATTGATGTCATTATCAGGATTTTTTTTGACTGGCATAGTGAATAAATTCCGTAAATAAAAATTTGGAAAAACCATCTTTGGCATAATTTAGCTCAGGATGCCATTGTACACCAATCATAAACGGATGTTTTATCAAGCTAATTGCCTCTACTAATCCATCACGTGCTACTGCCTCAACGAATAAACCCTCACCTACTTTATTAATAGCTTGCTTGTGTAACGAGTTGACATGCCATTCCGTATTAAATGCGGCAAGTCTGCCGTTAGACTGAATAATAACGTCATGCACTGGTTGATATTGCACTTCGAGCGGTTGTGTATTGTCTTCTAAGTGCTGCTCATAAAACCCTTCTACTTCACGCCAATCTGGATAAAGCGTCCCATTAAAATGCACATTCATCTCTTGTAATCCGCGACACACTGCTAATAAAGGTGTTCCAGACTTGGCCGAATAATCCAATAGCTTAAAGCTTAGCTCGTCACGATTTAAATCTTGTTTTTCTTCGATATGCGACGCGCCATAACGCTTTGGAGCAACATTGCTATAGCTACCCGTTAATAAAATACCATCCACTAGCGACATCAACGCCCCAAAGTTCGCATCATCAGCAGCAGTATAGGGAAGTAGTATCGGATTGCCACCGTAATGCTGTATGGCATCGATATATTTTTGATACACCGCTTGTGCTGGCTGACTGTCCACTATTTTGTGGCAAGAGATGATGGCGATAACTGGTTTAAAAGTAGACATGTTCTTTCCCTAGATGTGATCTCCGAACCTAGACGTTCAGATACTGCAAGTCATTATTCAACTAAAATTTATCACAATAACTTAGCATATGTAAAATATAAATTTCATTTTTTCATAAATTAGTTTATTTGAGTTATATAAATTACTTTTAAATGCTTATAAATAATTATTGACAACTATAAATTTCATCCATATATTAAAAGACATCTTTGTGACAACACACAAAAATTATACATTTAGCAAATTAGCAGATGGCATCCCAAAGCACGTTAAGTATCTAATATTGTTATTAAAATCAGAAATACCAACCAAAATCGTTTAAAAACTGACAGGGATAGAAGAGATGACAACGACCAGTGAAACTTTAACTGCTGCACACAATACTGAATATGTCTATGTTGCAGCCGGTGATATAAACGGATTACTTCGTGGTAAACGGATTCCATTCAATCAAATGGAAAAAGCACAAAATGGTGATATCCGTTTGCCTTTATCCATTTTGGGTGTTGATATCTGGGGTGCTGATGTTATCGAATCCTCTCAGTGTAATGGTGATATCGATGCCATTGCTCGTCCTACTGGTCGTGCTGCTGCTCCGCTTCTAAATACCAGTGCACCCTCATCTCTGCTGCCGGTTTGGCTTTATACCGAAGACAATGAACCTTACTATGGTGATGCCAGACATGTTCTAGACTTCATCAGCAAAAAATTTAAGGCGCTTGGCTTAACACCAGTCATGGCCACTGAGCTTGAGTTTTATTTGGTGGACTACACAGAAGGCGAGACGCCAAAGCCGCCTATTCGCCCAAAAAGCGGACTGAGATTAAACAAAACCTCTATTTTAAGTATCAATGATTTATTACAGTTCGATGAGTTTTTAGACGAAGTCTATGATCAATGCAAAAAGCTTGATATTCCTGTCGATGCCGCATTGGCTGAGAATGGCTGTGGTCAGTTTGAGATCAACTTACTACATGTCGATGATCCGTTAAAAGCTGCCGATGATGCGATATTATTCAAACAAGTGGTCAAAGCGGTCGCTGCTCGTCGCAAGCTCACGGCTACTTTTATGGCAAAACCATTTGGTTTGCAATCAGGTAACGGCTTTCACGTACACTGCAGCTTATTAGATAAAAATGGCAACAATGTCTTCGATGATGGCTCAGAGGAAGGCTCGGATATGCTACGGCATGCGGTCGCAGGCCTATTGAAGACCATGTCAGATTGCACTTTATTATTTGCACCACATGTCAACTCTTATCGCCGCTTCACACCTGGTACATTGGCACCAAACAATGTGTCTTGGGGTTATGAAAACCGCACGGCGGCTGTTCGTATTCCTGGTGGCGACTCTAGAGCACGCCGTATCGAACACCGTGTGTCAGGCGCTGATGCCAACCCTTATTTGGTCTGTAGTGCGGTACTGGCAGGCATGCTATATGGTATCGAAAACAAGCTGGAAGCACCGGATCCAATCAATAGCATTACTTATAACGAAGCAGAGCTCAAAACCTTACCATTAGATTGGCTCTCGGCCATTCGTCAGTTTGAAAACAGCGACGTCATTGATGCATTATTCCCAAGCGAAATGATTGAACTACTGATTGCTGTGAAAAAACAAGAAGCCAAACGTTTCGCTCAGCAAGTCACCAATCTTGAATACCTCACCTATTTACAGGATGTCTAATATGTCAAATAGCAAGCCGTCTAACAATACGCGCAATATTCCGCACTATTCAGAGAAAGGACAATATCCTGATAGTTATTATGCTGCTAGCCGCAATCCTAAACCAGATAGACCAAAGTTAGAAAATGACATTCAGGTTGAGATTTGCGTGGTCGGTGGCGGCTATAGCGGTCTATCTACAGCGCTGCATCTCATGGAAACAGATCACGAGGTGGTCGTACTTGAAGGCGCACAGATTGGTTGGGGTGCATCAGGCCGCAATGGTGGTCAGATTGTCAATGGTCTGAATGCAAGCTTACAAAAAATCAAAAGCTCTTATGGTCAACAAAACGCCGATTTTGTCGGTCAGCTTGTGACACGTGGTGGCAAAATTATTCGCCGACTGATCAAAGACTATGACATCAGCTGCGATTTGAAAGAAAAAAATATCTTTGCCGCCTTAAATAACGGGCAGTTAAAAGACCTACAAAAAACGCATGCACTATGGGAAAGTCATGGCATGCATGACCGTGAAATGCTAGACAAATACGGCATGCAAGAGCACATCAAATCAGAGGCTTATGTAGGCGGAGTCATTGATCACTCCGGTGGACATTTTCATCCACTAAATCTTGCGCTTGGTGAAGCGGCTGCCATTGAATCACGTGGCGGTACTATTTATGAAAACACCTTGGTCGTTGATATTGAATATGCTGATGATCATGTCAAAGTCATCACTGAGTTTGGTACGGTCACTTGTAAGCAAGCTATTCTATGTGGTAATGCCTACCTAAATAAAGTCATTCCAGAACTGACCGACCGTGTCATGCCAGTATCGACTCAAATTATCGCCACCGAACCATTAGGTGACTTAGCAGATAAGCTCCTTCCAACGGACGTCTGTGTCGAAGATGTCCGCTATATTTTGGATTACTATCGCCTCTCAGCAGACAAACGCATGTTGTTTGGTGGTGGTACGGTCTACGGTGGTCAAGACCCCTCTGATATCACTGCCAAAATCAGACCTAACATGAATAAGATTTTCCCAGAGCTGCGTGATGTCAAAATTGACTATGCATGGAGCGGTAACTTTGCGTTGTCTTTTTCACGTGTGCCGCAGATGGGTAAGCTACATGATCGCGTGTTTTTTGCACACGGTTATAGTGGTCATGGCGTGACAGGCTCACATCTGTTTGGACAGATATTGGCTGATGCAATCAACGGCAATACCAAAGAGTTTGACACGTTTGCAAAAATTCCATGGATTCCTTTCCCTGGTGGTCGCGCACTACGAGTACCTTACTCTATGATGGGATCATGGTGGTACGCGCTAAAAGACACGACGGGCTTATAAGTAACGTAATGGCTTCAATTTTCTGCTTAATGATAAGCAAGACGTTGAAGCCATTAATGCAACAGATTGTTATTACTAACTCGACAGGAAGCCCACTCGTACTTCCTATCGATCATTACCCTAAAACAGGATCTTCTCTATATAAGCCATAATGTCACACTAGGAGCGTCACCATGAACATGAAACTCAATGATGCCGTTGAAGGACAGTATCATAACAAACGAGTTTTTCTCACTGTCGTAGTGGGAATAGCCATCTATCTTGCCTTTGTCTGGTTGTCATCCACCCGCGATGCATCAGAATCTTGGGGAGTCCTCTCCCTACTGCCGACCATGCTGGTACTCATCATTGCTATCGTCTCCAGACGTCCCTTTGAGTCAATGATTGCAGGCTGTGTTGCTGGCCTTGTCATGCTCAACCCATTCGATTTAGTCTCCCCTTTTGCAGATAATATCTCAGCCGTACTCGGTAACGAAACCATCATTTGGATTGTTCTCGTTTGTGGTCTCATGGGTGGTCTTATCCAATTGCTCGAAGTGAGTGGTTGTTTAGATGGTTTTAGTGAATGGCTCAAAAGAATTATTAAATCACGTAGACAGTCGTTACTCGCAACCTTTGCATTGGGCGTTGTGGTCTTTATTGATGACTATCTAAACTGTTTGGCCGTTTCGACCTCAGTGAAAAAACTCACCGATACTTATGGCGTGTCACGCGAAAAGCTCGCTTATATTGTCGATTCTACCGCTGCTCCTATGTGTGTAATCGTTCCTATCTCTACCTGGGCCGTCTACTTTTCAGGCCTATTAGAAGAGAATGGCGTCGCAGCAGATGGCGCTGGTATGTCACTTTACATCAGCTCTATTCCGTTCATGGCGTATGCTTGGTTTGCCCTTATTATCGTGTTCTTAGTGGCTTACGGTATCTTAGGCGACTGGGGCCCAATGAAACGTGCAGAGAAACGCGCGAAAGAAGGCAATCCTGTTCCAGAAGACTTTATCGATGAACAATTGGTTTCAAATGTCAAAGCCAAACGTACGTTATCATTCAAAGCCAATATCTTTAACTTTGCGTTTCCAATGGTCTTACTTATCGTATCAACCATTTACTTTGAAATTGATTTATTGAGAGGGGCATTGCTGACCTGTTTTGTGACCGTTTTGCTCTATTGGGCACAAGGACTTTTGAGTTTTGAGACCCAAGTAGAATCAATTTTTACAGGCTTTAAGGTCATGTTGTATCCATTATCGACCGTTATTGGCGGGTTCTTTTTGAAAGCCATTAACGACGAGCTTGGCATGACCATGTATGTGATTGATGCTATCTCACCGCACATGACCATTATTATCTTCCCTGCTGTTATTTTCGCTGTTATGGCCTTCTTAACCTTTGCGACGTCATCAAGCTGGGGTCTATACGTCCTTGCTATGCCGATTGTTTTCCCAGTAGCAGCTGCGCTAGGTGTTAGCACGCCTCTGGTCATCGGTGCTTTGTTATCAGCGTCTTCATTTGGTAGTCATGCTTGCTTCTTTAGTGATTCATCATTACTAGCGGCACAGGGTGCTGGTTGTTCACCCATGCAGCATGCATTCACGCAGTTCCCTTATGCGATGCTTGGTGCTGTGCTGTCGGTTGCTACCTTCTTAGGACTTGGTTTTATGATGGCCTAAAGGACTTGTATTTAAAAAGACCCTGTACTCAAACGTCCTATAATTTATGATACGACGACTAGCAATAATACGGCTTAAATATAAGATTATTTAAGCCGTTACTATGATTAAACCCTACTTTTATGACGCTTTATTTTATTCATACAAAAGACAAATTATAATCAAGGAGCTACACCATGCGATCAGTTACTGTCGCCAGCACTCAAATCGCCTGCACTTGGGACAAACAAGAAAACATCGATAAAGCCACCGCATTGGTCACTGAAGCTGCTAAAGCTGGTGCCAATATCATCTTGCTACAAGAGTTATTCGAAACCCCTTATTTCTGCCAAGTACATGATTTTGAATACTTCAATTTGGCTACCGAAGTCGAGCACAATACGGCCATCAATCATTTTAAAGAACTGGCAAAGTCGCTTGAAGTGGTACTGCCTATCAGCTTTTATGAAAAGTCAGGCAACACCTTGTTTAATAGCGTGACCATTATTGATGCTGATGGCGAAATACTGGGCACCTACCGTAAAACCCATATCCCGGATGGCATTCCTTACGCAGAGAAATTCTACTTTACGCCTGGTGATACTGGCTTTAAAGTTTGGAACACTAAGTATGGCAAAATCGGCGTTGGTATTTGCTGGGACCAATGGTTCCCTGAATGCGCACGTAGCATGGCACTAATGGGCGCAGAAATACTGCTATACCCTACCGCCATTGGTGACGAGCCAACCCTCAATATCAACTCGACTGGCCACTGGCAGCGCTGTATGCAAGGGCACTCTGCGGCTAACCTCATGCCAGTTATCGCCTCCAACCGTATTGGTGAAGAAACCATCAGCCAAAATGGCACGGACAGCACCATGCAGTTTTATGGCAGCTCGTTTATCACTGATGGGCGCGGCGAGATTATACAAGAAGCCTCAACCGATAAAAGCGAATTTATTATGGCCACGTTTGATCTGGATGCACTGGCAGAACAACGTCGTCAATGGGGTGTATTCCGTGATCGTCGCCCATCAATGTATGGCACATTACTAACGCACGGTTAAACCCACTTCCTCTTCCTATACTTCTATAACCGCTTGAATGCGATAAGGTGACTTTATGTCCACGTTACTGACAGGTTCAACACCAAAGCAAGATGGCTTTTACATGCCAGCAGAGTTTGCACCTATACAAAAAGTCTGGATGGTATGGCCGTATCGAGAAGACAATTGGCGACAGAAAGCCGTCCCCGCACAAGCAGCCTATGCAGACGTTGCTACTGCCATCAGACAGTTCAGTGAGGTTGGCGTTTTGGTCAATGCTGATGATTTTGATGCTTGCCGTGCGCAACTGCCTGATAATATTGATGTGATAACCATGCCAAGCAATGATGCGTGGGCGCGTGATACCGTTCCGACATTTTTAATCAATGATGCGGGCGTTCTGCGCGCTTGTGACTGGACGTTCAATGCATGGGGCGGTGATTATGATGGTTTGTATACGCCTTGGGATGACGATGACAAGCTCGCTGAGAGACTGTGCGACCATTTAAATATTGAGCGCTATCGTACCGACGGTTTCGTACTAGAAGGCGGCGCCTTTCATGTCGATGGCGAAGGTACCGTATTAACCACACGCATGTGCTTGCTCAGTCCTGGACGTAATCCACACTTGAATGCAGCACAAATCGAAGACATGCTGAAATCGCATCTAAATGTCGAAAAAGTCCTGTGGATTGATGACGGTATTGACCCAGATGAAACCACTGGGCACATTGATGATATTGCGTGTTTTTCAAGACCTGGCGAAGTGGTGTGTCTATTTACAGATGATACTGAGCATCCATTCTATGAAGCTACTCAAAAGGCATATAAGCAGTTGTCAGAGATGACCGATGCCAAAGGTCGGAAGTTAAAAGTGCATAAACTGTGCTGTACCAAACATCCTGTCACCTTGCCTGACAATGCTGATATTACTCAGTCTGAAGATGCAAAGTCTCGTAATACGGACGATATTTGTATCGCTTCTTATGCTAACTTTCTCATTTGTAACAACGGTGTCATCGTACCGCAATATGATGATATTAATGACCGTTTAGCAATTGAGCAGCTTGAAAAGATCTTTCCTCAGCATCAGGTAGTGGGAGTACGAACGAAAGAGATAGTATTTGGTGGCGGTAATATTCACTGTATTACTCAGCAGCAGCCAGCCACTAACCCACAGTAACGAATATATGTATTTTATACATGGCTTGTAAATACAAGCTGTTAAATATAAACCTCTAAATATAAGCTTTTACACATAACCAAAAATAAAACGAAAACAAAAGGACTTTATTATGAGCGATTATCAAGTAAACAACCCAGCCACAGGCGAACTCGAAGCCACCTACCCTACGGCAACCGAACAAGATATCCAACAAGTGATTGAACAAGCGGACACAGCTTATCAAAGCTGGCGTCATGTTCCACTAAATGAACGCAGTGCACTACTTCATAAAGTCGCTGATATCTATCTTGACCGTCAAGAAGCGCTAGCACGTATCGTCGCCAATGAGATGGGCAAACCAGTCGCTCAAGCAAAAGGTGAGATTGGTCTGGTCGCTGACATCTACCGCTACTACGCAGACAACGCTGAGCAACTATTAGCCCCTAATACCATCGACGTTGACTCAGGGTCAGCATCTGTAGAAAAACGCCCTGTAGGCGCACTATTAGGCATCATGCCTTGGAACTATCCACACTATCAAGTAGCACGTTTCGTCGCGCCAAACGCTATGGCAGGCAACACCATTATTCTAAAGCACGCCCCCCAATGCCCTCAGACAGCTGAAATTATCGTCGATATCATGAAAGACGCAGGCCTGCCGGATGGGGTGTATAACAATATCTTTGCGACCAACGAGCAATCAGCGACCATTATCAATGATACTCGCGTACAAGGTGTTTCATTGACGGGTTCTGAGCGTGCAGGCCAAGCAGTCGCAAAAGAAGCTGGCGGCGCACTAAAAAAGGTCGTGTTAGAATTAGGTGGTTCAGATGCCTTTATCGTGACTGCTGATGCAGATATCGAAAAAGCTGTACAACGAGCAATCTCAGGTCGTTTTGGTAATGTCGGTCAAGCCTGCAATGCAGCTAAGCGCCTAATTATCGTCGATGACGTTTATGATCAATTCGTGCAAGCATTCACTGATAACGTACGTGCCATGACATTGGCAGACCCATTAGATGAGCAAACGTTTATGGGACCAATGTCTTCAAAAGCAGCAGCCGACGGTCTACAAAAACAGCTGGATAGCGCCATTCAAGCAGGTGCCACCGTGCTCGTAGAAGGCGGCATGGTAACAGATAAGCCAGGTGCTTGGTTTGCGCCAGCCGTACTAACAGATGTGACTGAATCAATGGCTGTGTACCGCGAAGAGCTATTCGGCCCTGTTGCCGTCATCTATAAAGCTCGTGATGTCGACCATGCCATCCAAATCGCTAACGATGTACCATTTGGTCTTGGTGCTTCCATCCAAACGCAAAGTCCAGAACTGGCCGCAGAAATCGCTGAGAAACTAGAAGTGGGCATGGTCACTATCAATGCCCCATCTGGAAGTGAAGCCAATACACCATTCGGTGGTGTTAAACGCTCAGGCTTCGGTCGCGAGCTAGGTACGCTAGGTATTACTGAATTTCTAAACTATAAGCTGATTCGTAATAAGTCTTAAGACATGTAAACTCTTAGTTAAACTAAAAAAGCCTAACGTTAAACGTTAGGCTTTTTTAATGTGTATTTTAAATAGACTTAGTTTTTTGGTGGGTTGTCTTTCAACCATAGCTGATTCACGATTTTTAATTCGCGCAGCTCTTCTGCCATAATGGCTTCACTCTTTCCAGGGTACTTAATGGTTGCATAGCCATATAGCGCCACACCTAATATCGTCCAGCCTAAGAAAATCCACCACTCAATGGCAGTCAATGCGGATGGCATACCTGGCATGTATAGTACTAACAGACCAAAACTAAGTGCAATCGTGACCATGCCTACTAATTTACCGGCAGGTATTTTGAACGGGCGTACCATATCAGGCTCACGGTAGCGCAGCACTAAGAACGAGATAGCAACGCACGTATAAGCAATCACGATACCAAAACCACCTGCATCAACAATCCAAACCAGCATTTTTCGACCAAATAATGGTGCGAGTGTCGCTAAACCACCAATCAACAAAATAGCATTAACAGGCGTGTTGTATTTAGGGTGTAATTTACCCAAGAACGCAGGCAGCATATGTGCTTTTGACATAGCAAATATTAAACGACTACCACCGATCAAGAACGCATTCCAACTTGATAAAATACCCAAGACACCGCCAATAACTAAAAGAATACCAGCCCACTTACCCTGCCACGCATTGGTCATTGCATCAGCAGTTGATAAGGTAGAGCTTTCTGCTTGTATCAGTGGCAATGTGGTTCCGACACTCCACGCCACTGCGATATACCAAAGCACAGCAATGGTAATTGAAACAATCAAAAACTTACCAATATTAGGGCGCGTTAAATCAATCTCTTCAGCCGCCTGTGGAATCACATCAAAGCCGACGAACATAAAGGGCACCATCACAATCACTGCCATTACGCCAGCAGCACCACCAATAAACGCTGGCGCTTGTATCGCAGCAGAGGTCGAAGGGTTATATAACATCGCACCAATGAATAGTAATATACCGACAAATAAGATCCCTACAACCGCTGTTTTTTGGAACCATGCACTCACTTCCATACCGCGAATATTAAGCCAAGTCACAATGACTGAGCCCAGCATCCCGACACCGACCCAAGTGGCATAGACATCCCAACCTGCAATGGTCCAGAGATACCCTTGGTTATAATTGGGAATAAAGTATTCTACCACCGTCGGTAGAGCCACTGCCTCAAATGCCACGACTGAGAAATAGCCGAATAAAATACTCCATGAGCAAATAAAAGAAACCGTGATCCCCAGTGCACGATGCGTATAAGTATGCTCACCACCAGTGATAGGCATCGATGAAGCCAGTTCAGCATAGGTAATACCAATCAGTATCACTGCCAAGCCGCCCAATAAAAACGCTAACATCGCGCCCCATGTACCAGCTGACAAAATCCAGCCACCTGCCAATACTACCCATCCC
Source organism: Psychrobacter sp. AOP7-B1-24 (assembly GCF_052376215.1). NCBI lineage: Bacteria > Pseudomonadati > Pseudomonadota > Gammaproteobacteria > Moraxellales > Moraxellaceae > Psychrobacter > Psychrobacter sp. AOP7-B1-24. Next base: position 9,874 of record NZ_JBQSVL010000016.1, on the reverse strand, counting down.
CAACCTACCATGGCCCCAAATGCTAAGGCAATAATATCAAACATACCTAGCGATTTTTTTAGTCCAGACATAACTTACTCCTTGTCTAAATGTGTGCCGTATTAACCTGCTATGATTCAGCTGGCTTGTTTTTTCGGGCATAGCCCATCGTTATTTTTCCGTACTTACCAATTTATAGGACGTACCTATAAATTGATTTAAATCGCTTTATTGAATTACTGTGCTAGCACCACTCCTTAATAATGATATAAATAACCGTAAAAACAGTAGGTGAAAAATAGGATATAAAAAACAATAGGCAAAAAAATAACAGCGTCTTGTCGTGCAAGGCGCTGTTACTGATTAAAAACTCAGAGTGGACACTCTAAGGGCAGCCTTGCCATTGCTTTTAAATCACTGCCTTTAAGACATTGCTGTTCAAATTAAGCAGTTAATATGCCGCCAATGATATCAAGGCCTTCTTGTAGAATTTCATCTTCGACCGTCAATGGCACCATCACACGAATGGCATTGCCATACATACCACAAGACGCTAATAACAAGCCTTGCTCAAAAGATTTTTGTTTAAGGTTGGCTGTGGCAGCAGCATCTGGCTTGCCTTCGCTATCAACTAAATCAAATGCTAGCATGGCGCCTTTATAGCGAATGTTGCCAATGCTGCTTAGATTTAGGCCTTTCAAAAATTCGGCAATGGTATCGCCAATCACGACACTACGCTCAAGCAAGTTTTCTTCTTCAATCACTTCTATGACAGCCAATGCTGCCGCCAACGCAATCGGGCTACCAGCATACGTACCACCCAAACCACCTACTTGCGGTGCATCCATAATATCGGCACGACCAATAACTGCTGATACAGGATAGCCACCAGCCAAGCTCTTAGCCGTAGTCATCAAGTCTGGCTCAACACCTAACTGCTCGCCTGCAAACAAAGTACCCGTTCTGGCAAAGCCACACTGGACTTCATCAAAAATCAATACAATGCCATGCTCATCACAAATCTCACGTAATGCTTTAGCAAATGATGGCGTGACTTGATGGAAACCACCCTCACCCTGTATTGGCTCAACAATAATTGCCGCTACTTCACTTGGGTCAATGTCAGCCTGAAAAATCATGTCAATGCTATGTAGCGCTTGGGATTCTGTGACATTTAACTCTTCCGCAGGGAACAATGCGTGGAATACTGGACCAGGCATTGGGCCAAAGTTCTTTTTGTACGGTAATACTTTACCTGTCAAACTCATGCACATGAGCGTACGACCATGCCAGCCACCAACAAAAGAAATCACACCAGGGCGACCGGTTTTGGCACGAGCGATTTTGATGGTATTCTCTACCGCTTCAGCACCAGTGGTCAAAAACAATGCTTTGGTTGGGCCGCTGATAGGTGCTTTTTCACACAGTTTTTCTGCAAGATCAACATAGCTTTCATAGCTAATGATTTGCGCCGCAGTATGCGTAAATTTGTCGACCTGCTCATGCACTCGTTGGGTAATTTTTGGATGGCTATGACCAGTATTCAATACTGAGATACCGCCAATAAAATCAATGTAACGATTGCCTTCAACGTCCCAAATCTCTGAGTTTTTTGCTCTTTCGGCAAAGACAGGAAACGCGATGCCAAGGCCTGTCGGTAAAACAGCTTTACGGCGGGCAAGTAATGCTTCGTTAGTGGTTCGGGTGTTCGTGGTCATCAGAATGTCCTTTTTTAATGTGGCGTTGGTTATATAAAATTCATTACTATCGATGTCATTGTGATTGGCACTAGTATCATTAGCGCCATCACAATGGCTACTATTAAAACGGGTATTACCTTTCAACTATCGCTATATAGTTGATTCCATTTAAAAGTAGTACAAGGCAACCGAGTGTAGATGTATATCCAATACTTCAAACGAGACGCTGTAATATTTTTATGGTGGAGTGACTATTATGGTGGAATGACTATAGTGAAATAGCTACATTAGCTAACGTCAGAACACCAATACTTGGTCACTACGTAATCTTCTATACCGTATTTTGAACCTTCGCGACCAAAGCCCGACTGCTTCACACCACCAAATGGTGCGACCTCAGTAGAAATCAAGCCAGTGTTATGGCCGATGATGCCGTACTCTAAGCCTTCGGTCACACGCCATGAACGAGCATAATCACTACTGTAAAAGTAAGCCGCCAAACCATAAATAGTATCATTGGCTTTACGAATGACTTCTGCTTCATCTTTAAAGGTAAAGATAGTGGCGATAGGGCCAAAAATTTCCTCAGAAGCGATATCCATATCACTACTGATATCCGTAATAACGGTCGGATTGTATGCCAGCTCTGAGGCACCATTCGTGCTACCACCAGTAATAAGCGTCGCACCTTTATCTAACGCATCTTTGAGTAGTGCTTGCACTTTATCTAGGGCTTTCTTGTTGATTAAAGGACCGATATCGACACCTTCATCCATACCGTTACCAACGTTTAGCGCCGCGACTTTTTTGACGAACACGTCTAAGAACTCTTGTTTGATACTTTCTTGTACGTAAACACGATTGGCACAAACACAAGTTTGACCAGCATTACGGTATTTAGAGGCAATAAGACCTGTCGCTGCTTTTTCGAGATCGGCATCATCAAAAACGATAAATGGCGCATTACCACCTAGCTCTAACGACAGCTTCTTAATAGTCGGTGCACACTGAGCCATCAAGGTACGACCCACTTCTGTAGAGCCAGTAAACGACAGTTTATGAATACGAGCGTCACCCGTTAAGATTTCACCAATTACTGAAGATTTTCCAGTCACTACTTGGATAACACCTGCTGGAATACCTGCCTCTTCTGCTAATACACCCAGTGCCAAGGCAGAAAACGGTGTTTCAGTCGCCGGTTTGATAATAATGGTACAGCCAGCTGCCAAGGCAGGGGCTGCTTTGCGAGTAATCATCGCTGATGGAAAGTTCCAAGGCGTAATAGCGGCACAAACGCCGACTGGCTGCTTGAGCACGACGTGACGTAACTCCGTGCTGTTGGCAGAAATAACATCGCCATAAACGCGCTTACCTTCTTCTGCAAACCAGCGAATGAAACTGTTGGCATAGCCAATTTCGCCGCGTGACTCTGTCAAAGGCTTACCTTGCTCAGCCGTCATGATGATAGCGAGATCTTCTTTGTTGGCATCAATGAGGTCTGCCCATTTTTGCAGCAGCTGCGCACGCTCTTTTGCGGTTTTAGCTGCCCAAGTAATTTGTACATCATGAGAGTAAGCGACAGCGTCATTAACATCTTCGGTGGTCAGACTTGGTACTGTACCAATGAGATCATCATTAAAAGGATTGTTTACATCGAGAGTCGCTGCGTCGCTAGCACCATGCCAACCGTTTTTGATTAAGCATTGCTGTTTGAGTAAACTTGGATTAGATAGCTTTAGTATGTTTTTTGGCACGGTAACACTCCTTGTTCGTAAGAGTCATGCTTATTTATTATGATAAACAAAGCTACGATTCTTATAATTACGAATAATAGTTGATAAATAACGCTATGTTCAATATACTGAACGACAATTCTATATATGGGACATCATTATAGGAATGATACAAGATATTTTGCAACCCTTATTATTCTTTTAATGGATATTTTTGCTATTATCCTGACAATGCTTCACCCACTCCACTTTATTGGTCACCTTATGAGCACAACTGCCGTTCCAGCATTGGACAAAACCTTTCAAATTTTAGATTTAATTACAGATAGCCCTCAACCACTGACTGCTGCTCATATTGCCAAGCAACTTGAACTGCCTCGCAGCTCTACCCACAATATTTTGCAAAGCCTCCTAAACAAACATGTCATCTATAAAGATATTGATAGCCGCTTTCATTTGGGCTCGTATTTAATGTATTGGGCAGGTAAGTACGAACAGCAGCAAGGGGTTATACAGTTATTCAAAGACCTTATCGTGCAATATCCTGTGCTACTCCAACATACGGTGACCTTGTCAAAATTAGATTTGGGTGAGGTGGTATTTTTGGCGTGTCATGAGTCGCCCGCACCGCTTGGCTTTACTTTCCGTGCTGGCGTACGCGTGCCAGCCGTTTTTTCAGCAACCGGCAAAGCCATGCTATCAACCATGTCGATGAGTGCTATAAAGTCATTGTATGAGGACATTTTCCCTGAGCCATTGAACCAAAATTGTGTGTCTGATTTTGAATCATTTGACACTGAAATGACCAAGATTCATAGTAGCCGCATCTCATTGGATGATGGGCAGTTGCGTGATGGAATGTATTGCTTAGGGACTTATATTCGTAACGCATCAGGCATTGCCATCGCTGGTATGGCTGTGAGTTTTTTGCAGGGAGAGTATGAAAGTAAACGCGAGGAAGTGAGTGCGGTCTTAATTGAATTGGCAGAGCAAATTGAACAGCGTTTGGGGTTTGTAGCGACATACTGATATTACATACGCTGTCGAAAGCTAGCGTATTAGAAAGCGTTAAACCGATAATCTGCCCAACCATATTTGAAATATTTAGGGTTGGGTGAAAAAGCGCCTGCGCCAATGTTCAAATCAGGAGCAACCTCTTGTGGCAGCTTATAGTCTGCCCAAGTGGCGACTTTCGACTGGGCACTACCATATTCACGCCATGTACCGTAATACAAGTTATTAAAGTAGCTATCAGTATAATAATTGATAAAGTCATAATGCATGACACCATCATCAGTAAGGTACCATTTAGCATATAACTTACCTGTGAATATGCCACTGTATTTTTGCTTGCGGTCTTCGTTTAATTGATAATCGAAAACGGCAAAGCCCTGCTCTTTTAACCCCTTATCTCGATACTCTTCATCGACACCGTAGTCAAAACGGTTATAAAGATAAACGCTTTCTAAATTCATAACTCCTTCAAACTCAGTGATGTTTTGCTTCACTTGAGAGCGACCTGATACGTGATATTTGGTGTTATCTTTAGGGTCTACTTGTACCTGATTAATCTTCATGATTAAACGCTGGTAGTTATCACCGATAATGCCGATATTGTCACGATTGATGGAACCTATGATGGCATTAGTAAAGTCGTAATTGGCGATTTTTGTCTGGTTGACTTTTGAGATATTTCTACCTTGCCCTCCGGCTCTATAGTTCTTAAAAATACTAAAAACAGCGTCATTCATGGCCTTGCTATTTTCCGAATTGTGAACAGACTCAACGCTGTTTGTCTCAAAACTCTGAGCATAGCTGTTGCTATACATAAATATGGGGCTAAATAGTATCAAAGTACGTAACATTGTCTTAATCATCTCTATAAAGTCCTCGTATTTATTTTCTAGTATAATATATTTAGACAAAAGTTTGCTTTAATTTTTAAAACCATTACAATTATTGTCGCTTATTTTTCAAACGCTTGCTTTATATCACCTAGTTAATATTGGATGTCCTACTATGAGAATGATCTTCCGCAAGCTCACTCTAGTTATAGCAGCGTCTAGCGTGTCTATGCTGTCGCAAAATGTATTGGCAAAAGACTGTATTAAACCACTAAGTAATAGTTATGATGATATAAGTTGTTTACATGACGGTCTAGCACGCGTCAAACAAGATTTTATGTACGGCTATATTAATGCTGAAGGTTTAGAAGTTATCAAACCGCAGTATTTACGTGCTGGGGATTTTTACGAAGGTTATGCTCGAATTAGCACTGATCAAGGCTCAGGGTTTATTGATAAGACTGGTAAGATCATTGTAGCGCCAACCTATGAAGAAGTTGGTGATTTTTCAGAAGGGTTAGCAGTAGTTGTACGAAAATTCAGCATATTTGACTATCGACGTGGCTACGTCAATACTTTAGGTCAAGAGATAGTACCTACAGAGTATCAAAGCGCGCGGTATTTCAAGTATGGTCTAGGAGTCGTCAAACAAAATGGTAAGTGGGGAGCTCTTGATCAGTTAGGTAAGGTAATTATCCCGATAGAATACGATGATATCGAAAGTTTTTCTGAAGGTATGGCTCGTATTAGAAAGGATTTTAAGTATGGTTTTATCGATGAGACGGGAAAAATAGCTATTCCTATTCATTATAGTTCTGCTAGAGACTTTTCAGATGAATTTGCAGCTGTTGAAAAAGATGGAAAATGGGGGTTTATCGATAAGAATGAAACAGAGGTAGTTCCTTTTAAATATGATTGGGCTTACTCATTTTCAGAAGGACTCGCCCCAGTCTCTTTGGGTGATAATGTAGGCTATATCAATAAACTGGGTACAACCGTTATTCCATCAAATTATGATCGTGCTGATTCTTTTGATCATGGTTTTGCTAGAGTATGGCAGAGCGACAAGGTAGGCCTAATTGACTTAAATGGTAAGACAATAGTGCCTACTCTATATGACGAGCTTTGGTATAAAACAGAAAACACATCTCTAAGCTTGCCGACTAAAGAGCCTGTAATAGTTAAAAAAGATGATAAATACGGATTTGTTGATATAGATGGCACGCTGATAGTGACACCACAGTATAATCTAGTATCGCATTTTTGGTATAAGATAGCTTCAGTGAGACGAAACGATAAAGCTGGATTCATAAACAAAAAAGGCAAAGTTATAATTCCTATAATCTATGATAGTGTCACTCAAATATCTGAGAACTTAATACGCGTAAAGCTAAACGGTGAATACGACTTTATTGACCGAACTGGTAAGACAGTTCATCTTCCCCCTTTTCATGAGGCTAGATCGTTTCCTGAATCCTCTATTTCATTGAAATCAAATGATTAGGGTCTGTTGAAAAAGCTAAGAAGACAGCTATGAAAATAAGATTGAGCATATTAACATTTCTAACACTAATAATAACTGCTTGTAGTTCAGACATGCCTGAACAACACACTTTATTCTCCAAACAAACTCAGCACATACAAAACAACGATGTGCAAAAAAGCATCGTAAAAGAAGTTGCCACATTAAATAATATTAACCAAAATGAGGTTAAGCAAAATAATGACGTCATTATAGGAGGGACTTATCATAGCTTGAACGATGATGACAATTATCCTAACCTTATTTGCATCAACTATGACAAAGCTATTAAAGAGGTTACGCTGGTAGGGTTTGATATAGATGATGTTGACTATAAATCGAAGTTTTTGACTTTGCCCGTATTACAAGATCGTCAGTTACTGGAAAAATGTAACGCTGAAGCAAGTCTGACTGAGTCGCGCTATATTGCTTACTTGCCTGACGTTTCAAATTTTTCTACCAGTGGTCAAGCCTTCGACGCTACTGATGCTAACGAGATTATTAAGGACGGTCAAATCATTGGCCTAGATTTTGATAGGAATGGACAGCAAGACTACCTAACTACTTGCTCATCAATGGAAGGAGAGCATCTTAACGCTTGGCAGGATAAAACTAGAAGTAAAAAACTTGCTTACGCCTATAGATACATCGATGCCGATTTGATCACCACTTGTGAGGAGATTGATTATGATAATAGTTATCTTTGAAGCTCTAGTTTAGCAATGCACTGTTCCTGAAATAGCCATCCCTATAGTTTTCCCGTACTTACTACATAGCGCCTCATCAATATTGGATGCCCTACTATGAGAATGACCTTACGCAAGCTTATTTTAGTCATAACAGTATCTATCATGGCAATGCTGTCGCAAAACGTATGGGCGGATGCTTTTTGTCCAAAACCTCAAGGTGTTGATTATGAGAGCGTTGAATGCTTGGTTGAAGGTTTAGCTCGCGTAGAAAAAAATGAGCAATGGGGCTTCGTAGATAAAGAAGGTAATGAGGTTGTTTCACCGCAATACGATGATATCAGCGACTTTTCAGAAGGATTGGCACAAGTTTCAAAGAATGGTAGATCTGGTTATATTGATAAGACTGGCAAGATAGTGATACCACGGCTGTATGATAGTGCTAGTGACTTTTCAGATGGCCTAGCAAGCGTGCAAAAGAACAGGAAAGAAGGATTCATTGATAAAACAGGGAAAGTTGTCGTTGCTATAAAGTTTCATGAAACTTTACCTTTTTCTGAAAACTTAGCTCCTGTGAAATATGAGTACAAATGGGGGTTCGTAGATAAGACTGGTGATTTAGTAATCGATTTGCAGTATGACGAAGCATGGTATTTCAAGAATGGTCTGGCTAACGTACGAAACAAAGACAAATGGGGGTTTATAGATACGTCTAATAACACTGTTGTTCCATTTGAATATGATGATGCTGATGGTTTTTATGAAGGTTTAGCTGCGGTTGCCAAAAATGAAAAATGGGGGTTTATAAATACAAAAGGGAAAATAATTATCCCCATACAGTACGATAGAGTTAGTTATTTCAATGAAGCAAAGGCGTGGGTTATTAAAGATGAGCAAAGCTTCTACATTGATAAGCAAGGTAGAGTAATTAACGATTAAATGCTATTGGCGTTTTAGATTAATGCTTAATACTTTATATAACAAGGTAGTTTTTTATGATTGACTTTACAATTAGTACTAAAATTGGTATGGCTCTATATACAGGTTTACTATCTCTTGGGGCTGCTAACGACCGTAATATTCCGTTAGGAGCAGATTATGACTGGGAGGGCAATATTTGTGAGGTATTATTAGTAGATACTTATGACTATGTCGACTGCTTTAGTGAAGGGCTGGCACGCGTTGAGCTCGATAACAAAGCAGGCTATGCCAATAAGAATAACGAAATTGTCATTCCCTTACAGTTTAGTGAAGTAGGGCACTTTAATGATAGTTTAGCTTGGGTAGAAAAAAACGGTAAAGCTGGATTTATTAACCCATTAGGACAAATTGTTATACCGCTAGAGTACGATAGAGTATGGAATTTCGCAGAAGGTTTTGCCCTAGTAAAACTTGACGACAAGTATGGTTTTATTGATAAAGCTGGCAAAATTGTTATTCCTATAGAATGGGACAGTGCTAGCGAATTCAATGATGGTCTAGCTCAAGTAGAAAAAAATAAAAAATTTGGCTTTATGGATAAAACGGGCAAAGTTGTCGTACCTCTACATTTCGACTATATGGGTATAGCTTCACAAGGTTTAATAAGAGTTCAAAAAGATAACAAGCTAGGTTATGTTGATACTGCGGGCAACGTTGTTATTCCTTTAAAGTATTATTATGCTCAAACTTTTTTTGATGGTCTAGCAGAAGTTGGAGAGAACAATAAATTCGGATATATCGATAAAACTGGAAGAGTTGTCATTCCTCTAATCTATGATGAAATCTGGTTTTTTGAAAACGGACTAGCTTCAGTTAGCATAAATAATAAATGGGGTGTCATCGATAAAAAAGGTCGTACAATCGTACCAATAATATACGATGCAAAAATAGACTTTTATGAAGGCACCGCCAAAGTATTAAAAGTTGATGAATGGGGTTCTAAAGACAAATGGGGATTGGTTGATCGTACTGGTAAAATAATTGTTCCTCTACAATACGATGACGCCTATAGTTTTGATTAAGGTATGACACATGTCAGTCAAGACAGTGAGACTTTCTATGTCAATACTCAAGGTGAGCGGGTAAAAAGTGATTAAAAGTGATGGATATTAGCGTCGCATTTCACAAATATCTTATTAACAAAAGAGTAAACCATGCACTTATCTGCTATTTCATTTTTAACGTTACTCGTTTTATCTATTAGCCAAGTGGTTTATGCCAATGCTGATTACGGCTATGCACGGGTCGATGATAAAGACGGCTATGTAAATCTCAGAGAGGCAGAAAACCTACAGTCAGCTATCATTGAACAGCTACCAAACGATACAGTATTGAGTGCCAACTGCATTGACTATGCTAACAGTAGAAACTTTTGTATTGTAATCACCGATGATGACCAAACAGGATTTATCTACAAGGATAGACTGTC